>JALWUZ010000024.1 GCA_027079895.1 Anaerolineae bacterium | reverse complement strand
TCCCCAGGGTGCGCCGCCCGCCCCACAGCAGCCGCGCGAGCATGTCTCGCCCCAGGAGGTCGGTCCCCAGGGGGTGGCCCGCGCCCGGCGGCTGGAGGCTGTGGGCGGTGTCCGCCTCCAACGGCCCCCAGGGGGAGAGGAGAGGGGCCAGCAGGACTCCCACTCCCACCACCGCCAGCCAGGTCAGCGCGGCCACCGTGACCGGCTGCCGCCACAGCGGACGCCGCGCCGGAGCAGCCCAGGCGATCATCCCTCCGCCTCCTGCAAGCGCGGGTCGAGCAGCGTCTGGGCTACGTCGGCCAGGAGGTTGGTCAGGACGTGGGTCAACGCCCCCAGGACGACGATCCCCCGGATGACCGGCATATCCTTCGAGAAGATGGCCTGCATCGCCAGCCGGCCCAGTCCGCGCCGCGCGAAGACCATCTCCGTGACCACCGCCCCGTCCAGCAGGAAGCCGAACTGCATGGCGATGACCATCAGCACGGCCGGCAGGGCCGGGCGGAGGATGTGGACGAGGAACACCCGCCGGCCGGAAAGTCCCCGCGCCCGCGCCGCCAACACAAACTGCTCATCCATCACCTCGATGACGCGGCTGCGCACCATGCGGGCGATGGAGCCGGACAGGGCGAACCCCAGCACCAGCGACGGCAGTACCAGATGCCGCCAGTCCCCCGCGCCGACGGCCGGGAGCCAGTGCAGGCGGAGCGAGAAGAGCAGAATCGCCAGGAGCCCCGACCAGTAGGTGGGGGTCGAAAGCCCAATCACCGCCAACGCGGTGGCGAGCGAGTCCACCCAGGTGGAGCGGCGCATAGCGGCCAGCATCCCCAGGCCCATCCCCAGGGCGACCCCCACCGTCATCGCCGTCAACGTCAGTTCGACGGTGGCCGCCATCTGCTCCGCGATCATCCTGACGACCGAGCGACCGTGCAGCCAGGACTCCCCCCAATCACCGCGGAGCATGGCGAGCCAGTAACGGGCGTACTGCTCGTACCAGGGATCGTCCAGGCCCAGTTGCGCCCGGCGCAGGGCGATCTCCTCCGGCGACGCGCCGGAAGCGGCCAACAGGGCCTGCGCCGGGTCGCCGGGCGTCCAGTGGAGCGCGGCGAAGGTGAAGGTGGCTACCAGCCAAAGGACGAAGGCCGCTTGAAACAGCCTTCGTCCCACGTAACGGACTATCATCTCCGCTGTCCAGACACCGCGCGGGCCTCCGGCCCGCGTTTACCCGCCGTCCGCCAAATCCACGTCAATGAGCCAGGGGAACCAGCCCCGCGCGTCGTAACGCAACCCATGCACCCGGTCGCTCACCCCGTTCAGGTTGACGTAGTCCCGAATCGGCAGCACGAGGGCCTGTTCCATCACCCGCCGCTGCACCTGTCCGTAGAGCGCAGCCCGTTCCTCGCGGGAGAGAGCCCGTGCCCCGTCGTCGAGCCAGCCGTCCAACTCGGCGTCCGCCACGTGCGACCAGTTGAAGGCCGCGTCGGAGTGGAAGAAAGTCCGCAGCACGTCCGGGTCGGTGCCGGAGATGGAGAACGGCATCAAGTGATGGCCGCCCTCTCCGGCGATCTGCAACGCCTCCGGGTAGGAGACCTTCTGGGTGGAGACGGCTATGCCGGCCTGCGCCCACTGGGATTCCAGCAACTGCCCGATCTCCGCCAGATACCCCCAACTCATCACGTACAGGTCGAGCGTCAGCGGCTCCCCGTCCCGGTCGCGCACTCCGTCGCCGTCGCTGTCGGCCCAACCGGCCTCGTCCAGCAGCGCGGCGGCCCGGTCGGGGTCGTAGGGGTAGAAGTCCTGCACCGCCGCGTCGTAGCCGAACGTGACCGCCGTCAGCGGCCCGTAGGCCACCGGCGAGGTATCCTGGAAGACGGTGTGGATGATCGCCGCCCGGTCGGTGGCGTAGATGACCGCCTGCCGCACCCGCAGGTCGTCCAGCGGCGGGCGGGCGGTGTTCATGAAGAACATCAGCGACGCGCCGGGAATGGCGACCGGTTCGATGTGAAACCCGGCCTGCTCCTCCAGACGGGCGGCGTCCAGCGGCGGAATCTCCCCCACCACGTCCGCCTCCCCCGTCTCCAACGCCGGGGAACGGGTGGAGGGGCTGGTGAAGAAGCGGAACTCCACCTCGTCCAACTGCGCCGTCGTGTGGTGGTAGAGCGACGGCCCCCAGGCGTAGTCCGGGTTGCGCTTGAGGAGCAGGTGGTCTTTGGGGACGTACTCGGCGAAGAGGAACGGCCCGGTGCCGACCTGGTGCAACTGGTACTCGCTTCCCCACTTTTCGACGGCGGCGGGGGAGGCCATCCCCAGATAGACCTGGCTCAGACTGTCGAGCAGCGGGGCGAAAGGCTCGCTCAGGCGGATGCGCACCGTGTACTCGTCCACCACGTCCGTACCGGCGTAGGGGCCCAGCATGAACCGCGCCTTCTGGGAGGCGAGGTCGGGGCTGACGATGCGCTCCAGGTTGTAGCGCACCGCCTCCGCGTCGAAGGGGGTGCCGTCGTGAAACTTCACGTCCCGCCGCAGGTGGAAGGTGTACTCCAGCCCGTCGGCGGAGACCTCCCAACTTTCCGCCAGGCCGGGGACGAACGCGCCGGTGGCCGGGTCCTGGTAAACCAGCGTGTCGTAGACCGAGGTCAGGGGGATGCCCAGTTCCGCCGAGGCGTTGATGTGCGGGTCAATGCCGGTCGGGGCCAGCGTCAGGCCGTAGGTCAGACGGCGGGCGGGGGTGGGCGACGCGCAGCCCGCCGCCAGCAGCGCGATGGTGAGAAT
>JALWUZ010000023.1 GCA_027079895.1 Anaerolineae bacterium | reverse complement strand
TTCCTCCACAGGTCGGACACGGCGGCAATTATAACACACTTCCGGGCAGAGACACGGCCGGCCCGACGTTGGCAGTTTCCGCCCAAGAGAGTATAATACCCCCGTTTTGGGAGAGTAGTCCAAGTACAGGAGGCTTCCATGCCGATCAATGAACCTCTGACCCAACAGGTGCGCGAGCAAGCCCGTCAGTTGCTGGCGGAAGGGCGGGTGGATTGCGTCATCGGCTGCGAGAGCGGCCCGCACGGTCGTACCCGCCCGGCTTTCATCTACGAGGCGGACGACGTGGAGCGGCTGGTCTGGGGAGATGGCTGCGTCTACAACCTGGTCAACTATCTCCACGACAAGAAGAAGCCGCGCCGTCGAGGGGAGGAGCCGCCCCGCGTGGCGGTGGTGGTCAAGCCGTGCGATGCCCGTTCCGCCAACGTCCTCTTCGCGGAGAAGCAGGTGGAACGAGAGCGGGTGTTCCTCATCGGGGTGGCTTGCGAGGGGCTGCGGGACGAGGCCGGGGAGTTGCAACCGCGCTGTGCCCGCTGCGCCGACCGCATACCGCCGGTCTACGACCTGCTCCTCGGCGAGAAGCCGGAGGTGACGCCGGTCGAGGACGATTACGCCGACCTGGCCCGCATCGAGGCCCTCTCCCCCGCCGCGCGGATGGAGTTCTGGCTGCACGAGTTCGACCGCTGCATCCGCTGCTACGCCTGCCGCCAAGTCTGCCCCGGCTGCTACTGCACCACCTGTATGTTCGAGCGGGACGACGGGCTGTGGATAGACATCGGCATCGAACTGGGGCCGAAATACGTGTTCCATCTGGGCCGCGCCCTGCACCTGGCCGGTCGCTGCGCCGAGTGCAACGAGTGCGAGCGGGTCTGCCCGATGGGACTGCCGCTCAGCCTGCTCAACCGGCAACTGGCGCGGACGGTGGGCGACCTGTATCACTATCGCGCCGGCGTCGAGGAGACGATGAGCCCGCTCCTGTTCGAGTTGGGCGAAGAGGGCTCGCCGATTTAGGTGATGGGAGGGATGTCGTGAAGTACGTTACCCTGGACAATCTGAAAAAATGGCTCGACGACCTGGCCCAAGAGGTTGATCTGGTCGCCCCGCGCGACGTGGACGGGCACGTGCTCTACCGTCCGGTCGCCTCCAGCGCGGAGATCCTGTTCGAGTACCAGAGGCCGGAACTATCCGCCAAAGAGTTCATCTTCCCGGACACCGAGGTACTCCTGCGCATCGAGAAGCGGCGGAACGAGGTGAAGCAGGAGGAGGTGCTGCCGGAGCGGAAGCAGGTCATCTTCGGCCTGCGGCCCTGCGACGCTCACGGATTCGAGGTGATTGACGCCCTGTTCCTGGAACAGGAGCCGCCGGACAAGTATTACGCCAATCATCGGCAGCGGACGACGCTGGTCGGGATGGCCTGTCCGCAGATGTGGGAGGGGTGCTTCTGCACCTCCTTCGGCAGCGGGCCGGACGACCCCTCCCATCTGGATGTGATGTTGCGCGAGGTGGAGGGCGGCTACGCGGTGGAGGTGGTGACGGAGAAAGGGGCGGCGTTGGTGGCCGACCTGCCGTTGGAGGAACGGCCCGGCGAGCCTCCTCCGGCCGTCGCCGACGGGGAGCAGTATCCGGTCGTCTCCCCGAAGCAGTGGCGGGAGGTGTTCAACGATCAGATCTGGATGCGGCACGGCGAGCGGTGCCTCAGTTGCCGCATTTGTACCTACGTCTGCCCCACCTGCCGCTGTTTCGACCTCACCGACCGGGTGGTGGAGGAGCGGCCCGGCCTGGTGCGCATCGAGCGGATTCGGGTCTGGGACGCCTGCACCAGCACCAATTACCGCCGCGCTGCCGGAGGGCACAACTCCCGCCCGACCAAGCCGGACCGGATTCGCAACCGGTTCTTCTGCAAGTTCTGTTACTACCCGGAGGATTTCGGCCCCCTGGGTTGTGTGGGGTGCGGGCGGTGCGTCGTCTCCTGCCCGGTGGACATAGACATTCGGGAGATTATGGTGGACGTCGCCCAGGCTGTCAGCGGGTGATACCACGAGGAGGTCGAGATGTCGAAGATACTGAAGGAGTTCAAGGAGTTCGCCCTGCGGGGCAATGTGATTGATATGGCGGTCGGCCTCATCATCGGCGCGGCCTTCGGCACCATCGTCAAATCGCTGGTGAACGATGTCCTCATGCCCCCCATCGGCCTCCTGCTGGGCGGGGTGGACTTCGCCAACCTGTTCCTCCTGCTCAAGCCGGGCGACCCCGTCGGGCCGTACAGTTCGCTGGCCGAGGCCCAGGCCGCCGGCGCGGTGACGGTCAACTACGGCGTGTTCATCAACAACGTGATCAATTTCATCATCGTGGCCTGGGTGGTGTTCCTGCTCGTGCGGGCCATCAATCAAATGCACAAAAAAGAGGTGGAGAAGCCCGCCGCGCCGACGACGAAGGAGTGCCCGTACTGCTTCACCACCATCCCCATCAAGGCGACCCGCTGCCCGAACTGCACCTCGGAGTTGACGTAACGGTGGGATGAAGGCCAGGCTGTTTCTCTGGGGACTGGTGGGGTTGATAATCGCGCTGAGCGGCTGCCGGTCGGCCCCGGCGGCGACGCCATCGCCGACCGCCGCGCCGCCGGAGGAAGGAGAGCCTGAGATGACGGTCACTTTCACTCTCAGCAGTACCGCTTTCGCCAACGGGAAGCCGATCCCCGCCCGCTACACCTGCGACGGGGAGGACATCTCGCCCCCCTTGCAGTGGAACGAGCCGCCGGCGGGGACGAGGAGTTTCGCGCTGGTGATGGACGACCCCGACGCGCCGATGGGGACCTGGGTTCACTGGGTGCTCTTCGACCTGCCGCCGGAATCCCGCGCCCTGCCGGAGGCCGTCCCGTCCCAGGGGACGCTGGCCGACGGCAGCCGTCACGGGCTGAACAGTTGGGGGCGGACGGATTACGGCGGCCCCTGTCCGCCGCGCGGCACTCACCGCTACTACTTCCGCCTCTACGCGCTGGACGCACCGCTGGGGCTGGCCGTCGGCGCGAGTAAGGAGGAGGTGCTGGCGGCTATGAGCGGGCACGTCCTCGCCCAGGCGGAGTGGATGGGGACTTATTCCAGACGTTAGAGGAGGCAGGATGACAGCAGACAACAATCCCATGCGCCCGTATCTGGGCCGGCTGGCCGGGGTGCGCGACCTGGCGACCGGCATCAAACTCTTTCAGGTCGAGTTGACGGAGCCGGAGGGGCAGGCGACTATCGGCACTTACCGACCGGGGCAGTTCGCCTTCGTCTCCGCCTTCGGGGCCGGTGAGGCGCCGTTCGGCATCGCCTCCGTCCGGGGGCCGTACCTGGAGTTCGCCGTCAACGCCATCGGGCACGTCACCCACACCCTGCACGCGCTGGAAGTGGGCGACCCGGTCGGGGTACGCGGGCCGCTGGGCAACTGGTTCCCCCTGGACGAAATCAAGGGCCGGGACATCGTCATCCTGGGCGGCGGCATCGGCGGCGCACCGCTGCGCCCGGTCATCCAGACGGTGCTCGACCGGCGCGCGGACTACGGCCACCTGACCATCCTCTGGGCCGCCCGCAGCCCCGACCTGCTCGTCTTCACCGACGAGTTCGACGAGTGGGCCGCCGCGCCGGATACCGAGTTCCACGTCACGGTGGACCGGGGGGACGACCGCTGGCAGGGGCACGTCGGGCTGATCACCAAGTTGCTGGAGGAGGTGGACCCGGCGACGCAAAACGCCGTCGCCATCACCTGCGGCCCGCCGATTATGATTCACTTCGTCTTCCTGACGTTGCAGAAGTTGGGGTTCACCCCGCAGCAGATGTTGACCACGTTGGAGGCCCGCATGCACTGCGGCATCGGCAAGTGCGGACGGTGCAACATGGGCGAGAAGTTCATCTGCATAGACGGGCCGGTCTTCTGGCAGTACGAGGTGGCCGAGTTCTTGGAGGGGTTCCTGTAACCGGCGCGAGGGTATCCGATGAGTCCCCAGGGGCCTTACACCCAAATCATCTCCGACGAGATCTTCACCGACCGGCAGGAGTTCCTCGACCGGTGGTTCGAGCGCATCCTGGGGACGCCGCGCCTGACGATGACGAGCCGCGCCATCATCGGGCGGCGGCGGATGGGCAAGACGGAAGTCTTCCTGCGCCTGTTCAACCGGCTGTTCTGGGAGCAGGAAGAGGTGACGCCGGTCTACGTCAACCTGGAGCACATGCCCCGCACCGGAGACGCCTTCGCCCTGGAGTACTTCGCCAATTTTCTGCGCCACTATTTCGCTTTCCGGCGCAAGGGTGAGCACCGGAGGATACTCCGCCTGAAGTGGGAGGAGTTGCTCCCGCTGGTCGAGAGCGCGGGGCCGCCCGGACTGCGCGAGGTGACGGCGCGCGTGGACAGCCTCAGAGACTCCCCCTACGACCTGACGCGGGTAGCGATGGCCGGGGCGCGGGACGTGTCCGACCTCGACCGTACCCCCATCGTCTTCCTGGTGGACGAGTTCCAGTTGCTCCTGGACGTGGACACGACGGACGCGGGGACGCTGGACATGCGCGGCGTCTTCAAGCCGGGCGTCGAGGGGCTGCTGTGCCCCGTCCTGGTCACCGGCTCGGCGGTGACGATCTTCACGCGCGAGATACTGGGCCAGGGCCCGCTGTTCCTGCGCTTCAAAGTCGAGCGGTTCGGCGGCCTCGAAAGTTACTACGCCATCGAGTTGGCGGAGCGGGCGGCGCGTCCCTACGGCCTGCGGGTCGCCCCGGAGGTGGCGGCAGAATTGGCCCGGCGCACCGACGGCAACCCGTTCTACATCAAAGCGGTCGTGGACCAGGCCGGCGAGCAGGGCTGGCACCTGGACGACCCGGAGACGCTGGCCCGCGCGACGGCGGTGGACGTGACCCAGGGGGTGATCTTCAGCGACGTGAGCGAGTGGGTGATGCACACGCTGTTCCAGGCCAATCGGCGGGGGCTGGCCCGCGAGGTGCTGTTGACGATGGCCGAGCGGCAGGGGGAGCCGTTCACGGCCCAGGACGCCCGGCGGGTGGCACGGGAGCAGGGCGTGAGCGAGGAGGAGGTCTACCTGGCCCTGCGTCACCTGGCCCGCGCCGACATCATCGAGTCGCTGGACGTGCTCGGCCTGACCTACAGGGTCATCAAGGACCCGCTCCTGCGGGACTACCTGGAGGGCCTGGTGCGGGTAAGCCGCTTCGAGGACACCTGGGCGCGGGTGCAGCAGGAGTTGTTCTACAAGTACCGGCGGCTGCTGGGGAGTTACAGCGACACAGTCGGCTTGCTGGGCGAGGCTTACCTGGAACTGCTGATGCGCCGCTTCGACGGCCGGGAGGTGGACGGAAAGTATTTCGGCGTGGAGCGGCCGGTGCGGCTGCCGCGCTTCGCGGTGGACGTGCTCACCCGCCAGAAGTTCGGCGGGGCGGAGATAGACCTGGTCGGCGTCACCGGCTCGGCGGAGTGGTGGTGCGTGGAGTCGAAGAACCGCCGCCGACCGGTGGGCGTCGGAGAGGTGGAGCATTTTCTGGCGGCGTGCCGGGCGGCGCGGGACGCCTGGCCCGGCGACGAGGAACCGGTGAAGTGGTACTTCAGCCGGGGCGGTTTCACCGACGAGGCGGAATCTCGGCTGCGCGACCACGACGTGCTGTTCACCGACGGGGAGCGGCTGGACGAGTTACTGCGGCTCTTTGGGCTCCGCCCGCTGCCGCCGCTGAAGGAGTGAGATGGCCTGGCGGGACGCAGACCTCGACCGACGGGTGCTGATGTTCGGCGGCAAGGGGGGCGTGGGGAAGACCACCTCCTCGGCGGCGACCGCGCTCCATTTTGCGCGGCGGGGACGCCGCACCTTGATTATCTCCAGCGACCTCACCCCGTCCCTCTCCGACATCTTCGAGGCGGAGATCGGCCCGACGGAGAGGCCGGTGCCGGGAGTGCCGCACCTCTACGGCCTGGAGATCAGCCCCGACGAGGTGATGCGCCGATGGAAAGAGAAGTTCGGCCCGGAGGTTTACCAGGCCGCCTCCGCGCTGGTAGACCTGCCCTACGACGAGGTGATTGATTACGCCGCGCTGGCCCCCGGAATCCAGGAGGAGTTCATGCTCGACTACATCCTGGGGCACATCCGCAGCGGGCGGTACGACCTGGTCGTCTGGGACACCGCCCCCGCCGGAGATACACTGCGGCTTCTGGGGCTGCCGGGGCGTTTCCTCGCACACCTGCGGGTGGCGCCCAAAATCTACCTGGAAGTGCAAGACCGCTTCCGCCTGAAGCAGATGCCTTTCCGGGAGATCATCGCCAGTTGGCAGGAGTTGGCCCGGCAGACGATGGAGTTCTTCGGCGACCCGGACAACGTGGAGTTCATCCTCGTCACCATCCCGGAGGCGTTGGGGGTGTACCAGAGCCGCCGGGTGCTCGCGGAGTTGGCGGAGCACGGGCTGACGGTGCGCCATCTCATCATCAACGACGTGGTGTCGGCGGCGGAGTGTGACTTCCTCCGTCGTCGGCGGGAGATGCAGCAGCCGTACCTGGAGATGCTGCACGCTGAGTACGGCGGGCGGATGACGCTGGCGGAAATCCCGCTCCTGCCCTACGAGGTGAAAGGGGTGGAGCGGTTGGAGGAAGTGGAGCGAATCCTGTTCGGCGGCGAGTGAGCCGGACGCCGAGCACAAAAGGAGGACAAGGGTAATGAAAATTGGCGTGTACGTGTGTCACTGCGGGAACAACATCGCCGGGGTGGTGGATTGCGAGGGAGTGGCGCAGTGGGCCAAAGACCTGGACGGTGTCACCGTCGCCCGCGATTACGAGTTCATGTGCTCCAGTCTGGGGCAGGAACTCATCAAGGAGGACATCAAGGAGCACGGCCTGGACCGGGTCGTGGTCGCCTCCTGCACCCCCCGGATGCACGAGCCCACTTTTCAGCGGGCCCTGTCCGAAGCGGGGCTCAACCCCTACTTCTTCGAGCAGGCCAACATCCGGGAGCAATGCTCGTGGGTTCACGATGACAAAGAGGAGGCCACGGAGAAGGCCAAAGCCCTCGTCGAGGCCGCCGTCTCCAGAGTGCGCCATCACCAGTCGCTGAGCGTCAACAAAGTCCCCATCAACCCGGCCACGCTGGTCGTCGGCGCGGGCATCACCGGCATCCAGGCCGCTTTGGAACTGGCGAACGCCAATTATCACGTCTATCTGGTGGAGCGTGAACCGTCCATCGGGGGGAGGATGGCGCAGTTGGACGAGACCTTCCCCACGTTGGACTGTAGTGCCTGAATTCTCGGCCCCAAAATGATGGATGTCGGTCGGCATCCCAACATCACGCTCTTGACGTACAGCGAGGTCGAGGAAGTCACCGGGTACGTGGGCAACTTCAACATCCGCATCCGCAAGAAGGCCCGCTCGGTGAACATGGATCTGTGTACCGGCTGCGGCACGTGCGAGGAGAAGTGTCCGCGCCGGGTCATAGACACCGGTTTCAACGTCGGCCTGGGGAAGCGCAAGGCGATCTACCGGCCTTTCCCGCAGGCGGTCCCCGCCGTTCCGGTGATTGACCGGGACGCCTGCCTCTTCTTTACCAAAGGCCGCTGTAAGTTGTGCGAGAAGGTCTGCCCCACCCACGCCATAGACTACTCTCAGCAGGACGAGATCATCGAGGTGCAGGTGGGGAACATCATCCTGGCGACCGGCTACGACCCCTTCGACGCCCGCCGCATCTCCGCCTACGGCTACGGGAAGTATCCCAACGTCTTCACCAGCCTGGAGGTGGAGCGCATGCTGGCCGGTTCCGGCCCCACCGACGGCCACGTCGTCCTGCGGGACGGGAAGACGGAGCCGCAGACGGTCGGCATCATCCACTGCGTCGGTAGCCGGGACGAAAATTACAATCACTACTGCTCCAAAGTCTGCTGTATGTACTCGCTCAAACTGGCCCACCTGGTACACGGGCACACCGGGGCGCGGATCTACGAGTTCTACATTGATATGCGCACCGCCGGCAAGGGGTACGAGGAGTTCTACAAACGGCTTCAGCGGGAAGGGGTGGCCTTCATCAACGGCCGCCCGTCGGAGATTCTGCCGGACGGCGACAAACTGGTGATTCACGTCCAGGACAAGTCGCTGGGGAAGGGGATGCACGTGCCGGTGGACATGGTCATCCTCAGCGTGGGACTGGAACCGCGCCACGACTCCCGCGAGGTGGCGCAGATCTTCAACATCAGTTGCGACGCCGACGGCTGGTTCAAGGAGAAACATCCCAAACTGGACCCGGTGGCGACGCTGACCGATGGAGTGTTCATCGCCGGGTGCGCCCAGGGCCCGCGCGACATCCCCGAATCGGTGGCCCAGGGCGCGGCGGCGGCGGCGCGGGTGCTCTCCTTCATCCGTCAGGGGGAGGTGGAGGTCGAGTCCGCCACGGCGGTGGTGGACGAGTTGATGTGCGTCGGCTGCACGCAGTGTATCCAGGCTTGCCCCTACGGCGCGATCGAGTACCTGAGCGACCGCCGAATCGCTCACGTGATGGAGGCTCTCTGCAAAGGCTGTGGCACCTGCACCGGGGCCTGCCCGTCGAAGGCCATCACCCTGCGCCACTTCACCGACCGGCAGTTGATCGCCGAGATGGTCGGCGCGATGAACGGCATGCGGCAGACGATGGCCGCTGCGGGAGAGTAGCGAATCCACACACAAGGAGGTCTTTATGCCAGAGGTCAACCCGGAGCCGAAGATCATCGGCTTTCTCTGCAACTGGTGTAGTTATGCCGGCGCCGACCTGGCCGGCTCGGCGCGGCTCAAGTACCCGCCCAACATCAAAATCATCCGCGTCCCCTGCTCCGGGCGCGTATCCCCGGAACTGGTCATCCGCACCTTCCAGGAGGGGGCGGATGGGGTGATGGTGCTGGGATGTCACATCGGCGACTGCCACTACTCCACCGGCAATCACCGCACCGCCCGGCGGATGCCGGTGTTGCAGGCGTTGCTCGAATTCACCGGTATCGAACCGGAGCGGTTTCTGGCCAAGTGGGTCTCCGCCTCCGAGGGGGGGCTCTTCGCCGAGACGGTGCGCGAGTTCACCGACCGGGTGAAGCAACTGCCGCCGCGCAGCAAACTCTAGCCGGTTGACCGGAGGGATGTCATGAGATGCCCTTCCGGGTGGACGGCGCACGCGCGGTCGGTCCGGTCGGCCCAGGAGATGAGAAATGTCACCCAAACAGATGGTAGCAGTGTTGACGTTGATTCTGTTGCTTTCCCTGGCGTGCAACGCGCCTATGCCGCAGAGCACGCCCGTGCCGACGGACACCCCCC
>JALWUZ010000022.1 GCA_027079895.1 Anaerolineae bacterium | reverse complement strand
TCCCAGGATAGCCGGGCCGGCGTTCCCCAGGATGTTGAGGAGCAGTTTCGACCACTTCATCGCGCGGTAGTCGGCGTAAACGCTGGTCTTGAACCCCGCCGCGCGGAAGGTCTCCGCCAGCGCGTCCACCGTCAGGCCGCCCTCCGCCTCGACGGCGGCGGCCAATCCGAGTCCGCCGCTGCTGGTGGTCGGGCGGATGACCCCCGCCTCCGGCACCTCCACCGCCAGCGTGACGACGGCGGAGAAGAGCGGCGCGTCCCCCACCACCGACTGCGCGAGGGACTCCCCGTCGACGCCGTTCTGCACGAGGAGCAACGGCGTGCCGTGCCGCACCCGCTCCGCCACCGACGCGACCGCCTCGACGGTGTCGTAGGCTTTCGTCGTCAGGATGAGCAGGTCGAAGCGGTCGCCGCCGACCTGGGCCGGGTCGGTGACGGCCCGCACAGTGGCGATGTAGGTGACTGCGCCGTTCTCCTCTATCCCCAGCCCCCGCGCGGAGACCGCATCCACATACCGCTGCCGCCCGACCAGCGTCACGGTGTGGCCGGCGGCGGCCAGCCTCCCGCCGAGCAAGGAGCCGATCGCCCCCGCCCCGACAATCAGAACGTCCATCGTCTCCTCCGCTACGCGCCCAACGGCAGGGGCTCCTCGTGAGTGCGACAGGGAGCGTCCACACCCAGTTTGGCGCACACCGCGTCCGCCGTCCGTTCCGCCATCAGGCGGGCGGTGGTCAACTTGCCGCCGGTGATGGTGATGAACCCGCCGACCCCGTCCAACTCCTCGTGGTCGAGGACGTAGAAGACCCGGCTCACCACGTCCACCTCCGGCTCGTCCGGCGGCTTGTACAGCGGACGCACCGCGGCGAACACCCGTTGCAGGCCCATCTCGTCTATCAGCGGCACCATCTGGACGCACTCGTCCAGCACCTTGTCAATCTCCCACTCCTCGACGACGAAATTGTCCGGGTCGGTGACGGGGACCGAGGTCGTGCCGAGGACGATCGCCGTGCCGACCGGGACGATGATGTCGCCGTCGGCGGGGTAGCGGCAGCGGTTGATGACCCGCTTCACCGGACGCCCGTCCAGGACGACCATCGTCCCCTTGTCGAGAGCCAGCGAGAGGGGGACTCCGCCCAGCGCGGCGATCTGTCCCGCCCAGGGGCCGGCGGCGTTGACGACGTACTCCGCCCGCACCTGGTACTCCTCCCCGTCGGCCTGGGAGACCGCCCGCACGCCGACTACCCGCTCCCCCGCGCGTATCAACTCCGTCACCGGGGTATAGAGGAACACCCGCGCGCCGTACTCTTTGGCCGCGGCGACGGAGCCGGTACACAGGTCCCAGCCGTCTATGCTGCCGTCCGGCACGACGACCGCCTGCCGCACAGCCGGGGATAGGTGCGGCTCCTCCCGGCGGGCCTCCGCGCCGGAGAGCACCGTCGTGGGGATGCCGACGGCGGCGCAGCCTTCCAGGAAGCGGGGCAGGTACTCCTCGTCGGCGTCGTCGAGGGCGACGAACAGCCCGCCGGTCTCCTCGATAGCCTGGGGAGCGATGCGCCGCAGGATTTGATTCTCCGCGTGACACTCCTCGGCCGTGCGCCGGTCGCTGACCACGTACCGCCCCCCGCTGTGCAACAAGCCGTGAAAATTGCCCGTCGTCCCCTCGGAGAGGTTGCCTCGCTCGAACAGGACGGCGGCGACGCCGCGCATAGCCAGGTCGCGCAGGACGGCGGTCCCGGTCGCCCCGCCGCCGATGACCACTACTTGAGTCTCCAATTGCTGCATGCCCACCTCCTCACACCCGCACGATCGCCTCGAAGGGGCACACCTGGGCGCACAGCCCACAGCCGTTGCACAGGTTCTGGTCAATGGTGATCGCTTCCGGCCCCAGTCCGATGGCCGGGCAGCCGGTGATGCGGATGCACTGCTTGCAGAGCGTACACCGCTCCGGCACCACCGCCACCCGCCCGACGCGCACGCCGCGCCGCAGGGCCTGAATCGCGCACTCCTGCCGCGCCAACACCACCTTCACCCCCGGTAGGTCGAGGCAGCGTTGGATGACGGCGGTCGTCCCTTCCAGGTCGAACGGGTCTACGACGAAAAACTGCTCCACCCCCAGGGCGGGGATGAGCCGGGCCAGGTCAATCCGGCGGTCGCCGGGCCGCTGGAACTCCGCGGCGGTGCCGGGGCTGACCTGCATGCCGGTCATGCTCGTCCAGCCGTTGTCCATGACGATCAGTGTCAGGTCGCACTGGTGCTGAATCGCGTTCACCAGGCCGGGCATACCGGCGTGGAAAAAGGTCGAGTCGCCGATGGTGGCGATGACCGGCGTCCGCACCCCGCCGCGCACGTACCCCTGCGCCAGCCCCAGGCTGGCTCCCATCGCGATCTCGGTCCAAACGGTGTTGAAAGGCGGGTTCATCCCCAGGATGGTACAGCCGATGTCCCCGGTCACCAGCACCTCGTCCCGCTTCAGCCGCCGGTTCTTGAGGGCCTGGTTGATCGCCATGTACGTCCCTCGGTGCGGGCAGCCGGCGCAGACGGTGATGGGGCGGGCGGCGGCGCACCTGAATACGACCGTCACGCTGGAGCAGGTGCTCAAGTCCGATTTCCAGTTCTGCGATTACCTGGACCGGCTCGACACCGTGCAAGTGGTCGATTCGGCCTCGCTTGGCGAAGGCAAAGGCCGCAGCCAACGCGCGCTTGAAATCGTAGACGATGTGGCGGACAAGGTACGTCCACAGTCCACACAGGCGCGACCCTCCACCCATCCCCCCTCGTTGTGAG
>JALWUZ010000021.1 GCA_027079895.1 Anaerolineae bacterium | reverse complement strand
GGGTAGAGAACTGGGGGTTGCGCCGTCTGCCGCCGCCGGAGCGGGCCTACGGGCGGTTGCTGCGCTTCGGGCGGTATCTGGGCCGGCCGCTGCGCACCGCCGAGACGCCGTCCGAATGGGCGCAGGCTTTCGTGGAGCGGGCGCCGGAGGCACGGGGGGCGGTGGAGCGCATCGTGTCGCTCTACCTGCGCCACCGCTTTGGGCGGGGGGAGCCGACCGCGCCGGACGTCGAAGCCGCCTGGCGAGAGGCGCGTCCGTTCCTCTGGAAGCGGCTCCTCCGCCGTCTCTCCGTCCTCGTCAGTCCACCGCGACTCCGGCGACGATGATCGCCAGCAGCGGCGAGGGGCGGAAGCCGCTCACGCGCGGGTTGAGCCCGTAGATCTGCGTCGCCGTCCAGAGATAGATCGCCGGCGGGTCGTCGTGCAGGAGACGGGCCGCCCGCCGGTACAACTCCGCCCGTTCCTCCTGATCCAGCGTCCCCTGGGCCGCCGTGAGCAACTCCGTGACCTCCGGGTTGCAGTAGCGGCTGATCCACCCGTCGCAGGAAGCGAACAGGCCGATGCTCTGGGGGTCGGGGCTGTTCCCCCAGCGGGCCCGCCACAAGGGGCTCTGGGTGCGCTCCATCCAGTTCTGGTTGAAGCGGCCCAACTCGAACTCCTGGATGGTCACGTCTACCCCCACCGCGGCCAGTTGACCGGCCACCGCCTCCGCCGTGTCGGCCCGGTCGGCGGTGGAGATGTCCATCGTCGTGGCGAAGCCGTTGGGGTAGCCGGCCTCCGTCAGCAGGGCGCGGGCCTGGGCCGGGTCGTAGGGGTAGGGGGCGACGGACGGGTCGTACCCCAGGTAGCCCGGCCCGATGGGGCTGGCGATGCGGCGGCCGTATCCCCCCAGCAGGTGCGCGATGATGGTCTCCACGTCCACCGCGTAGTTGAGGGCCTGCCGCACGCGCCGGTCGTAGGTCGGCAGGGCGGGGTCGTCGGCGACGAGGAAGACGTAGGAGAGTTGGTAGGTCTCGTCGGTGACGACGGCCATCCCGGCCCCCTCCGCCGCGGCGATGTGGTCGGAGGGGAGGTCTTGCATGATGTCAATGCCGCCGGTCTGCAACTCCGCCAGGCGGGTGCTGTTCTCCGGGATGGGGCGGAAGATGACCTGATCCACCAGCGGGCGGCCCTTGTAACTCCCTTCCCAGTAATCGGGATTGGCCGCCAGGGTGAGGTGGTCGTCCGGCAGCCACTCCACGAAGGTGAACGGGCCGGTGCCGACCGGGGCGGCGGCGAACCCCGCGTCGCCGACGGAGGCCAGGTAGTCCGGCGGGAGCACCGGCAGACGGCTGCTGAGGCTATCCAGCAGGCCGCCGTCGGGGTGGCTCAGGTGGAAGCGGACGGTGCGCTCGTCCACCACCTCCACGGACTCGATGGCGGTGAATTTGCTCCGGTTGGGGGCGTTCAGGTCCTCCCGCAGCATCCGCGCGACCGAAAACTGCACGGCGCGGGCGTCGCAGGGCTCGCCGTCGTGGAAGCGCACCCCCGGCCGCAGGCGGAACTCCAACGTCGTCTCGTCCACCATCCGCCAGGATTCGGCCAGGCCCGGCACCAGTTGGCCGTCGAAGTCCCGCTCTATCAGGTGGTCGAACAAGGCGGCGGCGACCGACCAACCGGCGGCTTGGTTGACGAAGAATGGGTCCAGGCTCTCGGCGTCGGCGGAAAGGCCGACGGTCAGGACGGAGGCCGGGGGAGTGACGGTGGAGGGCCCGCCACAGGCGGCGAGCAGGACGGCCAGGGCCAGGGTGAGGGGGATGATTCTGGTCGGGGTCATCCGTCACCTCGGCGGTAGGCTTGCGGTTGGTAGGGGGGCAGTTTGCGCTCCGCGAAGAGCGGCGCGAGTCGGGCGAACCGCTGCCGACCGTCCACCAGCGGCACGGCGGGCCAGTCGTCGCCGATGAGGGGGCGGGCGTAGCGCAGGAAGTCGTCGGTCACGTCGGTACGGGAGGGGGCCAGCCAGTGGGCGGGGAACGTCCGCTCGGAGTTGGCGACCTCTTCGAGCGGGACCCGGTCGTAGCGCACGCGGTAGATGGGGCCCGGTTCCCGCAGGATGGTCGCCATGTAGCCGGATTCCCCCTCGGCGGCGATGAGGGCCGCCTTGCGCCCCACCTGATACGCCTCTTCCAGGTCAACGGTCGAGGCATAGATGATGCTGTGCCGCTGGTCGGTGCCGGGGACGTTCCCACGCGCCGCGCCCCGCGCCGCCAGCCCGACGGCGTTCAGGTAGTTGACCACCGCCTGCTCGACGGTCATCTGGCTCGACGAGAAGGTGGTGTGGCCGAAGGCGTCCTTCCGCTCGCCGATCTCCCCCACGTCGAACCCCTCGCTGATGACCACTAACGCCCGTCCACGCTCGCGGAGCAGGTCGTTGACCCGGTCGGCCAGTTCCGCCAGGGTGAGGCCGGCTTCCCGCAGGAAGATGAGCAGCGGCATCTCGCGGTCGGGGTCGGCCAGGCGGGCGGCGGCGGGGATGAAGCCGATTTTGCGCCCCATCGCCTGGAGCACCAGCACCGGGTCTGAAGGGGAGGAGCCGCGATTTTCCTCGTTCGCGTTCTGGACGTTGAGGGCCCAGTAGCGGGCGACGCTGCCGTAGCCGGGGGTGTGGTCAATCAGGCGGAAGGCGGCGTCCCCCACGTCGTTGTCAATCGTCTTCGGCACGCCGACGGCGACCAGGGGCAGTCCGCGCTCGTGGGCGAGACGGGCGATCTTGTGGGCCGTGTCCATCGAGTCGTTGCCGCCGATG
>JALWUZ010000020.1 GCA_027079895.1 Anaerolineae bacterium | reverse complement strand
CAATTCCTCACCGCCGCGAGCCGCCGCCACTACAACCGTCAGATTCAATGGGCCGTGCGCCGCGCAGACCACATCCTGGCCGACTCCCATGCCACCCGCGCCGACCTGATGGCGGTGCTGGGCGTGCCGGAGGAGAAGATCACCGTCGTCCACCTGGCCGCCGACCCCGCCTTCCGCCCGCTTCCCGCCGCCGAGATCGTCGCCGTCCTCTCGCGCTACCGCCTCGCGCCGGGCTACCTCCTGTCTGTGGGGACGCTGGAGCCGCGCAAGAACCTGCCGGGCCTGCTGCAAGCCTATCGGCTTCTCCTGGACGAGAGGGTGACGGACGCGCCGCTGGTGCTGGTCGGGGGGAAGGGGTGGCTGTACGAGACGATCTTCGCCCAGGTGGACGCGCTCCGTCTGCGCGACCGGGTGCGCTTCCTCCACGACGTGCCCGACGCCGACCTGCCGGCCCTGTACAACGGAGCCGCCGTCATGGCGACCACCTCATTCTACGAGGGGTTCGGGCTGCCGCCGCTGGAAGCGATGGCCTGCGGGACGCCGGTCGTCGTCGCCGAACGGGCCTCCCTGCCGGAGGTGGTGGGGGAGGCCGGGCTGCTGGTGAACCCCAACGAACCCGACGACATCGCGCACGGGCTGGCCCGCGTGTTGAGCGACGGCGCGTTGCGGGCCCAGATGCGGACGCTGGGGCTGGCCCAGGCGGCCCGCTTCTCCTGGGAGCGCACCGCCCGCGAGACGCTGGCGGTCTACCGCCGGGTGGGGGCGCGATGAGACTCCTCTTCCTGACCCCGCAGATGCCCTATCCGCCCCGGCAGGGAGCCGCGCTGCGGAACTGGGGGCTCATCTCCAACCTGGCCCGCGACCACGACGTGACCGTCCTCACCTTCGCCGCCCCGTCCCGCTCTCCGGGGGATGAGGGCCCCCTGCGTGCCCTGGCCCACGTCGAAACGGTGACGCCCCCCGTCCGCACGCTGCGGGCCCGGCTGCGCGACCTGCTGACCACGCGGCAGCCGGATATGGCCCTGCGACTGGCCGCGCCTCGATACGCCCGACGGCTCGCGGCTCTGCTGGCCGAGACCGCTTTCGACGTGGTGCAAATCGGCGGCATCGAGATGGCCCCCTACCTCGACACCGTCCGGGCGGCGTCGGCGGCCCAGGTCGTCTTCGACGATTACAACTGCGAGTACCTGCTCCAGAAGCGGGCCTTCCTGACCGACCTGCGGTCGCCGCGCCACTGGCCCGGCGCGGCCTACTCCTTCATCCAGTGGCGACGGCTGCGCCGGTACGAGGCCCACATCTGCCGCCGCGCGGACCTGGTGCTGGCCGTCTCCGAGCGGGACGGCGCGTTGCTGCGCCGCCTCGCGCCGGGGCGGGAAGTGCTCGTCATCCCCAACGGCATCGAGAGCGACGCCTACCGCCCTGACCGAGTCCCGCCGGGGCCGCGCCTGCCGTCCCCCGCGCTGGTCTTCACCGGCACGATGGATTTTCGCCCCAACGTGGACGCCGTCCTCTGGTTCGCCCGGCGGGTCCTCCCCCGCATCCGGGCGCAGGTGACAGGGGTGCACCTGTTCGTCGTCGGCCAGCGGCCTCATCGGCGGCTGGACGCGCTGCGGGCCGACCCCGCCATCACCCTGACCGGCTGGGTAGCCGACGCCCGCCCCTACATCGCCCAGGCGACGGTCTACATCGCGCCGCTGCGCATCGGCGGGGGGACGCGGCTCAAACTGCTGGAAGCGATGGCCCTGAGCCGTCCGGTAGTCGCCACCCGCTTGGGCGCGGAGGGGTATCCGGTGGCCGACGGGCGGGAGTTGCTGCTGGCCGACCGTCCGGCGGAGTTCGCCGCCGCCGTCGTCGCCCTGCTGCGCGACCCGGCCCGGCGTGCCGCGCTGGGGGAGGCCGCCCGCGCCTTCGTCGAACGCGGGTACGATTGGCGGGCGATCGTCCCGCGCCTGGAACGGCGGCTGAGGGAGCGGCGCGGAGGGCACACTTCGTAGGCGCGTCGCACCGGCCCAAACTTTGTGCTCCCCGTCTTTTAGGGTATACTACCGCCGCGACAACCATCTTCGACGGAGTGAGTGCGATGCGTTTCCTCGTCACCGGAGGGGCCGGCTTCCTCGGCGCGGCCCTGGCGAACCGACTGGTCGGCGACGGCCACCAGGTGCGGGTGATAGACGATCTGAGCGCGGGCGACCCCTCCCGCCTGGACGAGCGAGTCCTGTTCACCAGGGGGAGCGTCGCCGACCGGCCCAAGTTGTGGACGCTGTTGCAGGACGTGGACTGCGTCTACCACCTGGCGGCGCGGGTGCTGGTCAGCGAGTCCATCCTGTACCCCCGCGAGTACAACGAGGTCAACGTCGGCGGGACGGTGAGCGTGATGGAGGCGATGCGGGACGCCGGAGTGCGGCGGGTGGTGTTCACCTCCTCCGGCGCGGTCTACGGGGAGCAGGCCCATCAGCCGGTGCGGGAGGATCAGCCGCCCAACCCCCAATCCCCCTACGCCGTCAGCAAACTGTCCGGCGAGTACTACGTCCGCACGATTGGCGCCCTGTGGGGCATCGAGACGGTCATCCTGCGGGTGTTCAACGCCTACGGGCCGGGGCAGAACCTCCCGCCGTCCCATCCGCCGGTGGTGCCCCGCTTCCTGCACCAGGCCCTGCGCGGCGGGTCGCTCATCATCTTCGGCGGCGGGGGGCAGACGCGGGATTTCGTCTACCTCTCGGACGTGGTGGACGCGCTGGTGGCGGCGGCGACCGCCGCCGACGTTGACCGCCGCATCGTCAACATC
>JALWUZ010000019.1 GCA_027079895.1 Anaerolineae bacterium | reverse complement strand
GTTGCTGGCCGATTTCCCCCCGGCCGGCCCGACCATCAGCGGGTTCACGTCCACCTCCGCGACCGGGGGGAAATCGGCCAGCAACTGCCCCACGCGGAGCAAGGCGGCGACGACCGCCTCCTCATCGAGCGGCGGCCGACCGCGCACCCCGGCGAGCAGCCGGCCGGCGGCGGTCTCGGCGACCATCTCGCGGGCCTCCTCCACGCTCAACGGCGCGAGGCGGAAGGCGACATCCAGCAGCACCTCGACGTAGGCCCCCCCCAGCCCGAACATCACCAGCGGGCCGAACTGCTCATCACGCTGCCCCCCGACGATCACCTCCAGCCCGCCGGAAGCCATGCGCTGGACGAAAGCCCGCTCCCCAGGGCCGACCATCCGCTCGAAGGCCGCCCGCACCGCCTCCCCATCCGCCAGGTGCAGGGCGACTCCGCCGGAGTCCGCCTTGTGGACGAGGCCGGGGGCGACCCGCTTGAGGGCCACCGGATACCCCATCCGCTCCGCCAGGGCGACCGCCTCGTCCGCCGTGGCGGCCAGGCCGGAGGGGGGCGTCGTCAGGCCGTAGGCCGCCAGCACCTCCGCCCCGGCCTGGGGGTCGAGCACCCCGCCGCCGGCCGCCTGCGCCGCCGCGATGACCGCCGCCGCCCGCTCCCGCTCCACGCCCTCCACCGTCGCCGGGACGAAGGGGGGCCGCTGCCGTATCTCCCCGTACCGGAGCAGCGTCCCCAGCCCCAGCGCGGCGCGGGCCGGGGTCAGGTAGTGCGGGATGGAATGGGCGTGGAGGGCGCGGGCGGCAGCGCGGATGCCCCCGCCGCCGGAGATGCAGCAGACCACCGGCTTTTCCTCCTCCTCCCCGACGTATCCCACCGCCGCCGCCACGTCGTAGGGCGGGGTGATGGCCTGGGGGACGAAGACCACCATCACCCCGTCCACCTCCGGGGCGGCCAACAGCACCTTCAACGCCGCCGTGTACTGCTCCGGCTGCGGCCCGCCGAGCATATCCACCGGATTGCCGGTCATCGTCCCCGGCGGACAGACCTCATGCAGGCGGGCGCGAGTCTCCGCCGCGAGGTCGGTCAGATGGAGTCCCTGCCGGTCGAGCGCGTCCGCGCCGACGGCGGCCGGCCCGCCGGCGTTGGTCAGGAGGGCGAACCGGCGCCCCGCCGGCGGCCGGCGGTAGGCGAGCGCGATGGCCCCGTCCACCAGTTGCTCCAAATTGTCCACCGGGATGGCTCCGGCGCGGCGGCAGGCGGCCAGGAAAGCCCGGTCGGCCCCGGCCAACGCGCCGGTGTGGGAGGCGACTGCCCGCGTGCCGCTCGGAGTGCGGCCGGCCTTGAGCACCACCAGCGGCTTGCGAGCCGTCAGCCGGGCCGCCGCCTCGACGAACCGCCGCCCGTCGGGGAGCCCCTCGACGTAGGCGGCCACGACGCGGGTATGAGGGTCGGCGGCCAGGGAGTCGAGGGCGTCGGCGATGTCAATGTCCGCCTGATTCCCCAGGCTGATGACGCGGGAGAACCCGACCCCGACCGCGCTGGCCCAGTCCATCGTCCCCCCGCAGACCGCGCCGGAGTGGGAGACGAAACCGATCGCCCCCTGCGCGGGCATCGTGCGGACGAAGGAGGTGTCAATGGGGGCGCGGGTGTCAATCACGCCGATACAATTGGGCCCGATGAAGCGCATCCCGTACCGGGCGGCGATCTCCCGCAGACGGGCCTCCCGCTCCTTCCCGCCGGCCCCCAGTTCGGCGAACCCAGAGGCGATGAGGACGGCGGCGCGGATACCGCGCTGTCCGCACCCCTCCAACGCCGCCAGCGTCCGGTCGGCGGAAAGGACGATCACCGCCAAGTCAACCGGGTCGGGCACCTCGGCGATGGTGGTGTAGACCCGCAGCCCCAGCATCGCGCCCCCCTTCGGATTGACGGGGTAGACCGGGCCGGTGTATCCGTGAGTCACCAGATTGCGCAGCACGCCGTAACTCAACTTGCGGGGATTCGCGCTGGCCCCGATGACGGCTATCCCGCGCGGGTGGAAAAAGATGTCCAATGGGTCGTTCATGTCAGCCTCCTGAGAGCGATGTGCCCCTGAACTGTACCACATTTCGCCGTCGGCACAAATTCGGACGGCGATTTGACAAACGGCCTCAAACGGCTACAATACCCTCGCCCGACGGCCTGAAAAGGAGACCTATGCCCGCCCGAAAGCCCGATTCCAATCGCGTCGCCCTGGGGCTCGCCACCCTGATCACCCTGCCGCTGGCGCTCGTTCTGCTGTGGGGATTGGGTCAACAACTGCTGCTCGCCCATCGCATGCGGGTGGAGGAACGCCGCCTGGAAACGTTAGTGGCGCAGGCCCAGGCCCGGCACGATGAACTGCTCGCCCGCTTGGACTACGTCCGCTCCGACGAGTACGTCGAGCACTGGGCGCGGGCCGAGGCCGGGATGGCCCGTCCCGGCGAAGTGGCCGTCGTCCTGCTGAACGAGGGGCAACACGCGGGCGTCTCCGCCACCCCTACCCCGATGCCGACGGCGGAGTCGCCGGAGTCCCGTCCCTGGTGGAAGGAACTCTGGTCGCTGCTGACGGGTCGCTGAGCCGCCGCCCCGTCCCGACGAAAAAGCGCGGGAGCAAGTTCTCCCGCGCTTGCGCGTCTCTCTGGCCGTTGAGGGCTATCCGGCGGCTCGGATGGCGGCCCCGACGGTGCCGGGCCCCACGTGCGTGCCGATGACCGGGCTGACCTTCGCCCGATGAACCTGCGACACCCCGAAACGGGCCCGCACCTTCTCGGCCAGCGCGTCCCCCTCTTTGGGAGCGAACACGTCCAGGACGGACACCTCCTCCAGGGCGCGGCCTCCCAGGTAATCCTCGATGATGTTCAGCAGCCGGGCGATGGCCTTCCGCTTGGTGCGTACCTGAGTCAGCAACTCGACCCGTCCGTCGTCCAGGTGGAGCAGCGGCTTGATGTTCAAGGCGGTCCCCAGCAGCCGCTTCGCCCCGCCGATGCGCCCGCCGCGATACAGATACTCCAGCGTATCCACGACGAAGAGCACCTTGACCCGCTTCCTGGCGTCCTCGGCGATGGCGGCCACCTCGTCCACCGACTTTCCCGCAGCGGCGGCGCGGGCGGCCGGCAACACCGTCAGCCCCAGGCTCATCGAAGTCTCCAGCGAGTCAATCACCCGGATGTCCATCTCCGGCAACTGCTTGGCCGCCGCCAACGCGCTGGCGACGGTGCCGCTCAGGTTGGAGGAGATGAAAATCCCCACGATACCGGCGGCGTCGGCCCCCACGCGCTTGAAAAACTCCACGAACTCGCCCGCCGACGGCTGGGAGGTGGTGGGCAGCGTCTTCGAGTTCTCCAACCGGCGGTAGAACTCGTCGGGGCTGATGTCCACCCCGTCGCGGAACCGCTCCTCCCCCCAGATGAGCCACAGCGGAATCACCGGTATGTCCAGCCCCTCCTGCGCCTCGGCGGGGATGTAGGCTGTGCTATCCGTCACCACGACAACTTTGCCCTCGCTCATAATGCTCCTTCCTTTCTTGATTGGAACTTGATGCCATTCACTAGAACACCACACAAGGCACAGAGTTACGCCCTCCACCTGCCCACCTGCCCACCTGCCCACCTGCCAACTTGCAAACCTGCAAACTTGCCACTTGCCACTTGCACACTTGCCACTTGCCACCTGCAAACCTGCCCACTTGCCCACTTGCAAACTTGCCACCTGCCAACTCTCAGTGTACAATCCTCCCACGTCGAGCAACGGAAGGAGCGTAAGATGGGCATCGGAACCCTCAACTGCATCTACTTCGTCCTGTTCGCCGTCGGGGTGGGATACGCCATCATCGCGGCGATTATGGGCCACCTGTCCCACTTCGACCTGCCGGGGTTTCACCTCGACCTCCCCGGCGGGCACGACATGCACATCGAGTCCCCCTTTGTGCATGACATCACCCACGACGTAGACCATCCCGAAGTGGGCCTTTCCCCTCTGAGCCCCATCACCATCGCCGTGTTCATCACCACCTTTGGCGGCGTGGGGCTGATCCTGAACAACCTGACCCCTCTGCCGCTCGTGCTCAACCTGTTTCTCGCCGCCGTCAGCGGGGTAACGTTGTCGGGCGTGATCTTCCTGCTCTACACCCGGTTGCTCGTCGCCGCCCAGGGCTCCAGCGAAATCCAGCGCGGGGAACTGGTCGGGCGTTCCGGGGAGATCACCGCCCCCATTCCCGCCGGCGGCATCGGCGAGGTCGCGATGGTGGTGCGCGGGACGCGGGTACGCAGTCCGGCCCGCTCCGCCGACGGGAACCCCATCCCGCGCGGCACGCTGGTAGAAGTGGTCGAGGAAACGGGAAACGTAGTAGTCGTCAAAAACAGATAAGCGAGAAAGGAGGTCACGATGGGTTTCAGCATTGGTCTGGCGGTTATGGCGATTGCCGGCATCCTGCTGGTCATCTTCGTCCTGTTCGGACTGGTCGCCTCCCGCTACAAGAAAGTCGGCCCCAACCAGGTACTGGTGATTTCGGGGCTCAAGCACACCATCACCGACCCGGTCACCGGCAAAAAAGAGCGGGTCGGCTACCGCATCGTCAAGGGCGGCGGGGCGATCGTCCTGCCGGTCGTCGAGCGGGTGGACGTGCTCTCGCTGGAGATTATGACCATCGAGGTGCAGACGCCGGAAGTCTACACCGAGCAGGGCGTCCCGGTGACGGTGGACGGCGTGGCGCAGATCAAAATCAAGGGGGACGATGTCTCCATCCGCACCGCCGCCGAACAGTTCCTCTCCAAAGACGCGATGGAGATCAAGACCGTCGCCCACGAGACGCTGGCCGGGCACCTGCGGGCCATCCTCGGCACGATGACGGTGGAGGACATCTACAAGGACCGTGACGCCTTCGCCCAGCGGGTGCAGGAAGTCTCGGCGGTGGATATGGCGAACATGGGGTTGGAGATCGTCTCCTTCACCATCAAGGACATTCGGGACGAGCAGGGCTATCTGGACGCTCTGGGGCAGGCCCGCACCGCCGAAGTCAAGCGGGACGCCGCCATCGGTCAGGCGATGGCCGCGCGGGACGCCACCATCAAATCGGCCCAGGCCCGGCAGGAGGGGGAGACGGCCAAGTACCAGGCCGAGACCAAGATCGCCGAGTCCGAGAAGAACTACCAGGTCCAGAAGGCGGAGTACGAGGCCGAGGTCAACCGGAAGAAGGCCGAGGCGGAACTGGCCTACACCCTGCAACAGAAGATCGTCAGCCAGCGAATCAAAGAGGAAGAGGTCCAGATCGAGGTCGTCGCCAAGAAGAAGCAGATCGAGGTGCAGGAGCAGGAGGTCAAGCGCAAGGAGAAGGAACTGGAGGCTCAGGTGCGCAAGCCGGCCGAGGCGGAGAAGTACCGCATCGAGACGCTGGCGAACGCCGAGCGGTACCGCATCGAGGCGGAGGCTCAGGCCCAGGCGACCTCCATCCGCGCCACCGGCGAGGCCGAGGCCGACGCCGCCCGCGCCAAAGGTCTGGCCGAGGCGGAGGTCATCAAAGCCCAGGGGACGGCCGAGGCGGAGGCCATGCAGCGGAAAGCGGCGGCGTGGCAGGAGTACAACCAGGCCGCCATCATCCAGCAACTGGTCGAGAGCCTGCCGAAGATCGCGACCGCCGTCGCCGAACCGCTCATCAACACCGACCGCATCGTCATCATCGGCGGGGGCGAGGGGGGTGTCGGCGCGTCCCGCCTCACCAAAGACATCACCGACATCATCGCCCAAATGCCGGCGACCATCGAGGCCCTGACCGGCGTCAACATCGTCGAAGCCCTCCACGACCTCCCGGCGGTGCGCGGCGCGTCGTCGGCCGGCGCGGCGGAGGAAGCGGAGGTGGAAGAACCCCTCGAAGAGTGAGCATCCCGCGGCGGGGCGGTGGCGGCGATGTGCGGTTTCGCCGTTGGCGGCAGCGCATGGAATGCGCTGCCTGGGCCTCCCAACCCAGGCGGCGGATTTATCCGCTGCCGGTCGCCGGTGGACAGGCGCGATGGCCTCTCCAGGCGGCGGATTTACCCTCTGCCGGTCGCCGGTGAACGGGCGCGATGACCTGCCCACCATACCGAAGCCCATCCGCCGCCGCCCCGCCCTCGTTCTCCTATGTCCACCCTGGCCTTCTACCCCGGCTGCCTGGTGCTCCAGCGCATGCCGGAATACGAACTGGCGACCCGCGCCGTCCTGTCCACGCTGGGCATCGAGTTGGAGACGGTGCAAGAGGCGGTCTGCTGCGGCTCCCCCGTCGCCGAATCCTTCACCGCCGATTGGATCTACCTTTCCGCCTACAACCTGGCGTTGATCGAGCGGATGGGGCACGATACCGTCGTCACCATCTGCGGCGGCTGCACCAACTCCCTGGCCCGCACCGCCCGTGCCCTCCAAGACCCCGCCGTGCTGTCCGAGGCCAACCGCCGCCTGGCGCAGTTCGGCCTCACCGTCGCCGGACGGGTCACTCCGAAACACCTCGTGCGGCTGCTGACCGAGCGGCTGGACGACCTGCGGGCCCGCATCGTCCGCCCGCTCTCCCTCCAGGTCGCCGTCACCACCCCCTGTCAGGCCCTCCGCCCCGATGACGTGATGGGCTTCGGCGACGACCCGCTGGAGCCGCAGAGCATCCGCCGCCTCGTCCGCCTGACCGGCGCGGAGGTGCTGGACTACCCCGGCGAGAACGAGTGCTGCGGGGCGACGCTCTACCTGGCCGACTCGACCCTCTCGCTGAAGGCCGGTCGGCGCAAGTTGGAGGCGGTGCAGGAGGCCGACGCGCTTCTCCTCGGCTGCGGCAACTGCCAACTGCTGCTCCGCCGCTTCCAACGGTTCATCATCCGGGACCGCCCGTCGCTCCGCAAGCGGGCCCTCTTCCTCCCGCAACTGCTCGGCCTGGCCCTCGGGCTGCCGGAAGAGTCGCTGGGGCTGCGGAAAGGAGTCTGGCTGCGATGACGGCTCTCGCTCATCCCCAGGAATGCCTCCAATGCGGGTTGTGCGTCACCGTCTGCCCGGTGGAGATGGTGGGCGGGCACGCCATCGTCACCTTCATGGCCGACCCGACGGCGACGGATTTCTCCGTCTGGCTGTGTACCTCCTGCTGGCGGTGTCAGGAAAGTTGCCCCGGCGGGATAGACATCTACGGCCTGATGATGGCCTGGCGGCGGCAGGAGTCCGACACGGCCCCTGAGGGCTACCGCGTCGCCTTCGAGCACATCCTGGCGCACGGGCAGGCGATGGCGGTCTCGCAGGAGGAACTGGATCAAATGCGGGCCGCCTGGGGATTGGAGCCGGTGCGTCTGCCGCCCCCGGACGTGGCCCGCCGCCTGCTCACACCGTCCCCCGCCGTCCGATGAGACCCGCTCTGACCCGGCGGCTGCTCCCCATCCTGGCGGCCTTCGGACTGCTGGGAGCCCTGCACAGCGTCGTCGTCCCCCTCTTCGAGGCCCCCGACGAACTGTGGCACTTCTCCTTCGTCCGCTACCTGGCGACGGAACGCGCCCTGCCGGTGCATGCGGCGGGCGGGAGCGACATCTGGCTCCGCGAGTCGGGGCAGCCGCCGCTCTACTACCTCCTGGCCGCCCCCCTCGTCGTCCCGCTGGACACCGGCGACTTCCCCGCTTTCGTCCGCTTCAACGTCGCCCACCCGGCCATCACCGCCACCTCGACCAGCGACGCGCCCAACGTCTTCATCCACACCCCGCACGAGCGGTTTCCCTATCGCGGAGCGGTGCTGGCGGTTCACCTCGTCCGGCTGCTGACCGTCCTCTGGGGGATTGGGACGCTGAGCGCGGCCTACCTCCTGGCGCGGGAGGTGCTGCCCGCCCGTCCCGACCTGTGGGCGGCGGTCGTGGCTCTCGTCGCCTTCAACCCCCACTTCATCTACATCAACAGCGTGGTGAACAACGACGGCGCGGCGGCCGCCCTGGCGACGGCGACGCTCTGGCTCGCCGTCCGATTGCTGCGGCGGCCCTCCTCGCGGTGGACGGCCGCGCTGGGGGGCACGTTGGGGCTCGCCCTGCTCGGCAAACTCAGCGCGTTGGCCCTGCTGCCGCTGACCGGGTTGGCCCTGCTCCTGCGCTGGCGGCGCGACCGGGACACGGCGGCCCTGGTGCGCCGGGGCGCGGTCATCTATGGCCTGGCCCTGCTCATCGGCGGGTGGTGGTACGGGCGCAATTACCTCCTCTACGGCGACCCGCTGGCCTGGCGGGTGTGGCTCGCTGCGGCCGGGGCCCATCCCAGCGACCTCGTCTCCCTCGCCCGCCAGTTCCGCCAAGTGGGGCTCTCGTTCTGGTCGCCCTATCCCGACCTGTTCCCGGCCTGGGTGTCCGCCCTGCTGGGACTGGCGACCGTTCTGGCCGTCGGCGGCTGGCTGCGGCTGATGGGCCGTCTGCGGCGGGGCGCACCGCTCCCTTTCGATAGCGACGGGCTGCTCCTGTGCGCCGTCTGGTTCGCGCTCCTCGCCGCCAGCCTGATTCGGTACATGTCGCTTACCCCGGCGGCGACGGGACGGCTGCTCTTCCCCGGCCTGGCCGCCTTCGCGCTGCTCCTGACGCTGGGCTGGGACGCCCTCCTCCCCCGCCGCCGGTCGGCGTGGGTGCTGACGGCGGTCGGCGCGGGGCTGCTGGCTCTCAGCGTCTACAGCCCGCTGGGAGCGATTGGGCCGCGCTACGCCCGGCCGCTGGCCGACGAGGATGAGTTGGCCGCCGCGACGCCGCTCTCCGCCCTGGAAGCGGACGGCGTCCGGCCGGTCGCCGTGCGGGTCGCGCCGTCGGAGGCCCGGCGCGGGGACGAGGTGACGGTGACGCTCTATTGGTCGGCGACGCTCACCCCTACCGGCGACCTGCGGGCGGTGACGCGGCTGTGGACGCTCGGCGGGCGGCTCGTCGGTCAGAGCGACCGGGTGCCGGCCGGCGAGACCTACCCGCCGGACTTGTGGCGTCCTGGCGACCTGGTGCGCGACCGCCGCCTGGTGCGGGTGGACGCCGTCGGCCCCGCGCTGTGCCGGGTCACGGTGAGCCTGCTCGTCGCCGGGGAATCGGTGGGGGAAGTCTCGTCGCCGCCGCTGCTGCGGTTGGACGGGGAGCCGCTCCCCGCCGACGGCTACCTCATCCCCCAAACCTACACGCTGGGGGAGGCGGTGGAACTGATCGGCTGCGACCTGCGCCCTGTCGCCGAGGGGCTGCGCCTGGGGCTGTACTGGCGTCCGCGGGCGCGGATGGAGGAGGATTACACCGTCTTCGTCCACCTGCTCGACGGCGCGGGGGGGATCGCGGCCCAGGGGGACGCCCCGCCGCTGGGAGG
>JALWUZ010000018.1:2322-2792 GCA_027079895.1 Anaerolineae bacterium | reverse complement strand
CGACCGGGACCGGCGTCTGTCACTGCCCCAGTTCCAACATGCGGCTGGGCTCCGGGATCGCGCCGGTGCGGGCCTATCTGGACTCCGGCGTCCCGGTGGGGCTGGGGGTGGACGGCTCCGCCAGCAACGACTCGTCCCACATGCTGGCCGAGGCGCGGATGGCCCTGCTCCTCCAGCGGGTCTCCGGCGACCCAGGGGGGCTATCCGCCTACGAGGCCCTCTCGCTGGCGACGGTGGGCGGGGCGCGTCTCCTGGGGCGCGACGACATCGGGCGACTCGCGCCGGGCCAGGCCGCCGATTTCATTGGATTCCGCCTGGACAATCTGGACTACGCCGGCGGGCTCCACGACCCGCTGGCCGCGCTGGTGTTCTGCAACCCGCGCCGGGTGGACCTCTCCGTCGTCAACGGGCGCGTCGTCGTCGAGGACGGACATCTGCTGACGGTGGACTTGGGCCCGCTCGTCGAGCGG
>JALWUZ010000018.1:0-2312 GCA_027079895.1 Anaerolineae bacterium | reverse complement strand
CGACAGCGATGACCTGCGCCGCTGGTACGGGAAGGACTCCGCCGGCCGCCCCGCCGACCGGATGAGTCGCACAGAGGCGGCGGAACTGGCCCGCTACCTCTCCGCGATGGCCGCCGAGGGGTACACCATCCTCACCTGGAACGGCCTGGGGTTCGACCTCGACATCCTGGCCGAGGAGTCCGGTCTGTTCGAGGAGTGCAAGCGGCTGGCCTTCGGGCCGCGCCACGTTGATTTGATGTTCCACGTCTTCTGTAAGTTGGGCTATCCCATCGGGCTGGACAAGGCGGCCCAGGGCATGCGGCTTCCCGGCAAGCCCCAGGGGATGAACGGCGCGTTGGCCCCGCGCCTGTGGGCGCGTGGGGAGCGGCAGAAAGTGCTCGACTACGTCGCCCAGGACGTGCGGACGACGCTGGCGATCGCGCGGGCCGCCGAACGGCAGCGGGAGTTGCGCTGGATCACCCGACGCGGGCGGGTAGGACGGATGCCGCTCCCGCGCGGCTGGCTTTCGGTCCCGGAGGCCCTGGCCCTGCCGGAACCGGACACGTCGTGGATGTCCCGTCCCTGGCCGCGCAGCAAGTTCACCGCCTGGGGGAGATGAGGCGTGTTCGAGTTCGAGTTGCAGGCCACCGACGGCCGCGCCCGCGCCGGTACGTTCCACACCCCGCACGGGACGGTGCGCACGCCGGTCTTCATGCCCGTCGGCACCCAGGCGACGGTCAAGGCCGTCTCCCCGCGCGACCTGCACGACCTGGGGGCGTCCGTCGTCCTTGCCAACACCTACCACCTCTACCTCCGCCCCGGCGATGAGCGCATCGCGCGGTTGGGCGGCCTGCACGCTTTCATGGCCTGGGACGGGCCCATCCTCACCGACTCCGGCGGCTTCCAGGTCTTCAGCCTGGCGGCCCGGCGGAAGGTGGACGACGACGGCGTCACCTTCCGCTCCCACATTGACGGCTCCGAGCATCGCTTCACGCCGGAGAAGGCAATCGCCATCCAGGAGAACCTGGGGGCGGACATCATCGTCTGCTTCGACGAGTGCGCCCCGCCCGACGATTACGCCTACAACACGGCTGCGCTGGCCCGCACGCACGCCTGGGCGGAGCGGTGTCGGGCGGCCAAGAGCCGTCCCGACCAGGCCCTCTTCGGCATCGTCCAGGGGGGCGTCTTCCCCGACCTGCGGGAGCAGTCGGCCCGCTTCCTCACCTCCCTGGGATTCGACGGTTACGCCATCGGCGGCTTGAGCGTCGGCGAGACGAAGGCGGAGATGCACGCCGTCCTGGAACTGCTCGACCCGCTGCTGCCGCCCGACCGTCCGCGCTACCTGATGGGCGTCGGCACGCCGCAGGATTTGGTGGAGGGGGTAGCGCGGGGCGTTGACATGTTCGATTGCGTCCTCCCCACCCGGATGGCCCGCAACGGGAGTGCGCTCACCGGGCGGCCCGCCCCCGACGAGCCCGGCAGACCGGGGCGGCTCAACCTGCGCAATGCCCGCTTCGCCGACGACCCCGGCCCGCTGGTAGAAGGTTGCACTTGCTACACCTGCACTCACTTCAGCCGGGCTTACCTCCACCATCTGGTCAAGGCGAACGAGATTCTCGGCCACCACCTGCTCACCCTCCACAACCTCCACCTGATGCTCACCGTCGCCCGCGAGATGCGGGAGGCCATCCTGGAAGGCCGTTTCGTCGAGGTATGGCGACGTTACACCGGCTCGTCCTCCTCATCGCCCTGGGGGGATTGAGCCTGCTGCCCCGCGCGGCCCGGCTCATTCCCTGGCAGACGGTGCCCGCGACGTGGGAGATCACCGCGGCCGTCCTGGCCGATGTCACCGGCGACGGGCGGCCCGAATGGGTTCTCGTCGTCTGGCGACCCTGGCGGGACTGGCCCATTGAACGGTGGAGCACGCTCCCCAGCCCGATCGCCGCTTTCCACGACGGGCGGGGGGATAGTTGCCACCTGATTCTCCTCGACCCGCACGACGGGCGGGAGGTCTGGGCCGGGTCCGCGCTCCCCATCCCCATCAGGTCGCTGGCGGTCGCCGACACGGACGGGGACGGACGCGCCGAACTGGTGGTGTGGGAAGGGGATTACGCCGCCGGTCGGGATGGGCCGGTGACGGGGCGCTCGGTCTGGGGCTGGAACGGTTTTGGGTTTCAGCGGGAGTAGGAAAGCGCAAGGCCCGTCTCGACCGCAGACGGGCCTCGTGATGCCCCTGGCGCGATTCGAACGCGCGACCTTGAACTTAGGAGGTTCCTGCTCTGTCCAGCTGAGCTACAGGGGCGCGGGCGGTGGAAATTATAGCACGGCCTCCG
>JALWUZ010000017.1 GCA_027079895.1 Anaerolineae bacterium | reverse complement strand
TGTATCCGATTTCGCCGGTTGGCTCAAATCCATTATGGGCACGCCCAGCCCCCTTTTTCGACCGCTTTACGAAGCCCAGAGCCGATTTCGGCTGCCTGTATGTCCCCAATATGATACGCTCGCCTGAGGGCCGGGTAGGCGATGGCACTGCCATCGCCTATCCCTTTGACCGTAAACGGAGGAACTTTGAAAAGCCCTGGGGACGGCGGGCTCACTCTTGCGTCCCCTGTTCTTCCGGTGTATACTCCCGACAACGTCAACTGGAAGGAGGTGGACATGAGCAATCGAATATGGAGCATCGGCGCGGATGAGCCCCTCCAGGCGGTGCTCGACAGCGCGGACTGCCGGGAGGGACGGTGTCCGGCCATCCTGCGCCAGACCCTCACCGGCTACCTTTCCTGGCAGGAGCGCAACCGGGTCACGGTACGCCAGACCGTCGGCTCGCCGCGCATCGCGCCCCAGTGGGTCGCCGCGCTGATGGCGGCCGGAGCCACCGTCAGCGTGGAGGGCGACCCCGCCCAGGAGTTCCCGCTGGCCGAGTGGCAACCGAAGAAGGGCCGCATCGCCGCGCTGCACGTTCCCCTGGGAGACGTCCGTCTGGGTGAGGCGCACGTGGGCCGTACCCCGGCCGATGAGCCCATCGTCGCCGCCATCGCCGGGGTGGAGATGGACGGCGACCGCGTCGCCGCGGCCCGTCTGTTCCTGACCGGCGTCGGCCCGGCGCCGATCTGGACGGCCCAGGCCGCCGACCGTCTGCGCGGCCGGCCGCTGGACGAGACATCTATCCAGGCCGTCGCTGTTGCGGTGGAGCAGGAGGTCGCCCCCCAGGGCGATTTTCGCGGCAGCGCGGAGTACCGCCGGGCGATGGCCGGCGTGCTGACCCGCCGCGCCCTGCTGGCCTGTCTGCCACAGGAGGTGAGAGCATGAGCACCCGTACCATCACCCTGACCATCAATGGCGTAGAGAAGACCCTGACCGTGCGCCGCTCCGAAAGCCTGCTGGACGCCCTCCGGCGGGCCTCCTATACCAGCGTGCGGCACGGCTGCAAGACCGGCGACTGCGGCGCGTGTACCGTCCTGCTGGACGGGCAGCCAATCCACAGTTGCATGCTCCCCGCCGTCCAGGCCGAGGGGCACGCCATCACCACCATCGAAGGGCTCTCCTATGTCGCCGCCGAGAAGCCGGCCCTGCCCCAGTTGCACCCCATCCAGCGGGCCTTCATCGAGACCGGAGCGATTCAATGCGGGTACTGCTCGCCGGCGCAGATGTTGACCGCCAAGGCCCTCCTCGACCGGAATCCCAACCCCACCGAGGAGGAGATCCGCGCGGCGATGAGCGGCGTCCTCTGCCGCTGCACCGGCTACGTCAAAATCGTGAAGGCGGTCGAGCGGGCGGCGGCCATCATGCGCGGCGAGGAGGTGCCCCCCTTCGCGCCCATCGAGGCCACTCTGAGCCCGGACGACTCCCCGGCCGACCTCCTGGCCCGTTGGCGGGAGCAGAAAGACTCCATCCCGACGATGGTCATCTCCCCGCCGGAGATCGAGCCGCTGGAGCGGGTCGGCAAGCCGCAGATGAAAGTGGACGGCGTCAAACTGGCCCTGGGACGCCCGGCCTACACCGACGACATCAAGTTGGAGGGCATGCTCTACGGCGCGTTGCTCACCAGCCCCTACGCGCACGCCCGCATCAAGCGCATAGACACCACCAAAGCCCGCGAACTGCCCGGCGTCCACGCCGTCCTCACCTACAAGGACATCCCGCGCGTCAAGTACGCCTCCGGCGGGCAGAGTTTCCCCCAGCCGCCGCCCTACGACCAGGTCTCGCTGGACGACAAAGTGCGCTATGTGGGCGACCGGGTCGCCATCGTCGCCGCCGAGACGCCGGAGTTGGCCCGCCGTGCGCTCCGCCTCATCGAGGTGGAGTACGAGGTGCTGCCCCACGTCCTCGACCCGCAGGAGGCAATGCAGGACGGCGCGCCGGTCATCCACGACGAGCCGGATACCGAGGGAATCTACGACCGGCAGCGGAACATCGTCCACCACATTGACGTGGAGGTGGGCGACCGCGAGGCAATGTGGGCCAAAGCGACCCACGTCTTCGAGGGGGAGTACCGCACCTCCCAGCAGCAACAGGCCCACATCGAGCCCCACGTCTGCATCACCTACTGGGACCCCGACGGGCGGCTCGTGGTGCGTTCCAGTACCCAGGTGCCCTACCACGTCCGCCGCATGCTCGCGCCGCTCATCGGCCTGCCCATCAAACAGATTCGGGTAATCAAGCCGCGCATCGGCGGGGGGTTCGGCAACAAGCAGGAGATGATCCTGGAAGACCTCTGCGCCCACCTGACCATCGCCACCGGTCGTCCGGTGCGGATGGAGTACACCCGGCAGCAGGAGTTCACCAGTTCCCGCAGCCGGCACCCGCAGATTATGCGCTACAAGGTCGGCGTCACCGACGACATGGAGGTCGTGGCGACGGAACTCTACCTCATCGGGGATACCGGAGCCTACGGCACCCACGGCCTCACCGTCCAGATGGTCGGCGGCCAGAAAGGGCTGACGCTCTACAACGCCCCCTACTCCAAATTCGTCTGCGACGTGGTCTACACCAACAAGCCGACCCCCGGCGCGTTCCGTGGATACGGCTCTATGCAGTGTCACTTCGGCATCGAGACGCTGATGTCGGAGATCGCCGACCGGATGGGCTGGGATGTAGTCGAGTTCAAGCGGAAGAACTGGATCAAGGAAGGTGAGCCGCTCTACGTCGCCAAAGCGTTGGGCGAGGGGCGCGAGGGGTTCGAGC
>JALWUZ010000016.1 GCA_027079895.1 Anaerolineae bacterium | reverse complement strand
CACCACCAGCGGCAGCGACATTGACGTGGACGACGTCCTCGTCACCCGCTTCGGGACGACCGGCTGCTACGTCGGCGCCAACGACCGCATCACCTACACCCTCCCCATCTCCAACCAGGGCCGCCTGAGCGGATACGACCTCGTCGTCACCGACCGCCTGCCTTCCGGCCTGAGCCTCGTCACTTACACCCTGACCACCAACGACTCCTCCAACCCGGCCGTCACCTCCGGCCCGTCCGTCGGCGCGACCGGCGACCTCATCTGGCACATTGACCACCTCACCCCCACCTCCCCCTTCACCACGCTCTCCCACACCGCCCTCACCCTGACCGTCGTCCTCCAGGTGAGCGACGCCATCACCGCCCACATCATCCTGCCCAATCAGGCCGCGCTCTCCTACGACGCCTGGCCCGGCAGCGGACAGCCGACCCCCATCTTCCGCCAGTACAGCGGCGGCAGCCATTCGACCGCCGTCCGCACCGTCAACGGCGGACTCCGCAAGGAGGTGCAGTTCTCGCCGCCGCCGACGGCCACGCTGGGGACGCTCGTCACTTACACCATCATCGCGCCCGCCGACCCGATCACCGCGACCCTCTACGACGTGGTGGTGACGGACACGGTGAACGCCCGCCAGAGCATCGAATCCGTTACGGCCTCCGGCGGCGTCAATCCCTCCGTCACCTGGAGCGGGCAGACCGTCACCGCGACTTTCGACTCCATCCCCCACGACACCCAGGCTTACGTCACCATCACCACCCGCATCCGTGACCCCCTCGGCGCGGCGACCGGGGATCATCTCACCGACACCGCCCACCTGAGCCACACCACCTCCACCACCGACAGCAACCCCGTCGAGACGGTCGTCGGCGAGCCGAACGTCCACATCGCCAAGCACGGGAGCGTCACCTCCGACCCGCAGACCGCCGTCTACACCCTCACGCTGACCAACGACGGCAACGCCCCGGCCTACAGCCTCATCGTCACCGACTCCGTCCCGGCCGGCGTCCGGGCGAACAGTGCCTCTCACGGCGGCACCGTCTCCCCCGACGGGCGCACCGTCATCTGGACGCTGGACTCGCTGAGCAACGAGCCGCCCGCCAACACCCTCGACCTCACCTACACCGCCTCCCTCAGCGAGAGCGTCTACGTCACCACGACGTTGACCAACACCGCCATCGTGCGCTCGACCTCCCTCACCGACACCATCACCGGCACCCGCGAGTACACCGCCGAGACCGGCCTGCCGCTCTCCTGGACGATGGGGCGGCTGGGCGACTACGTCTGGTACGACTTCGACTACGACGGCGTGCAAGGCTCGCACGTGAGCGAGTTCCCCATCGGCGGCGTCGAGATTGACCTCTTCAACGCCGACACCGGCGCGTACATCACCTCCACCACCACCGACGGTAGCGGTCGCTACATCTTCGAGCACCTGCCGCTCAACGTCACCTACACCGTCCGCATCTCCACCTCCGCCTACGGCCCCGGCGGGCCGCTGGAAAATTACACCCAGACCCGCTACCTGGTCGGCAACCCCGCCACCGACTCCAACGCCTCCATCACCCAGACCTTCGGCGGACAGCCTTACGCCATCACCACCACCTTGACCCCGGCCATCACCGAGGACTTGAGCCTGGACTACGGCTTCGTCCGCCTGGTGGAGATCGGCAACTACGTCTGGGCCGATGACGACTACGACGGCGTTCAGGACGACGGGGCCACCGGCTTCGACGGTGTGGTGGTCACTCTCACCTACCCCGACGGGCGGGTCTTCACCACCACCACGAACGCGAACGGCTACTACACCTTCACCGTGCCCGTCAGCATGGCCTACACCATCGCCGTCATCGCCGACAACTTCGCCCCCGGCGGGCCGCTGGCAGTCTACACCTACACCCAAATCAACGCCGGCAGCGACGACGCCCTCGATTCCGACGGCCAGCCCTCCGGCGGCGGCCTGGTCATCCATACGCCGGTCATCACCCAGGACAACTACACCTTCGACTACGGCCTGATTCGGATGGTCGCCCTCGGCAACCTGGTCTGGTTCGACACCGGCACAGGCGGCGGCACGCCCAACGACGGCATCCAGAACGGCGCCGAGTCCGGCGTGCCGGGCGTCACCGTGACGCTCTACATCTCCGGCCAGGCGACGCCGCTCCTGACCACCACCACCAACATCAGCGGCTACTACCAGTTCGATAACCTCCGCCCGAACACCTACACCGTCCACATCATCGCCGAGAACTTCCAGCCCGGCGGGGCGCTCTACGGCTACGTCTCCTCCATCGGCAACGGCGACGACGAGACCACCGACCAGAACGGCGACGAGAACGGCATTGACCAACCCGCGCTGGCGACCACCGGCATCACCAGCACCGCCTACGCCCTCTTCCCCGGCATGGAGACGACCGCCGACGACGACACCGGCTACACCGGCGCGTTGGCCGACGACTGCGTCAACCTCACCGCCGACTTCGGCTTCGTGGAACTGGTCGCCATCGGCAACGTCGTCTGGTTCGACACCGGTACGGGCGACCACACCAACAACGGCATCTTCGATAGCGACGAGAGCCCGGCGGCGAACGTCACGGTGCAACTCTTCCGCCAGGGAGAGACGACGCCCGTCCTGACCACCACCACCGACGCCAGCGGGTACTACACCTTCGACCTGCTCATCCCCGGCACCTACTACGTCCACCTACCGGCGGAGAACTTCCAGGCCGGCGGGCCGCTCTACGGCTACGTCTCCTCCGTCGGCAACGGCGACGACGAGACCACCGACGACGACGGGGACGAGAACGGCATAGACCAGCCCGACCTCGCCACGACCGGCATCAGCAGCACGCTCTACCTCCTGCAACCGAACACCGAGCCGATTACCGACGACGAGAGCAGTTACGCCGGCTACCTGGACGACGACAACGTCAACTTCACCGCCGACTTCGGCTTCGTGCAACTGGTCGCCCTGGGCAACCTGGTCTGGTTCGACACCGGGGCGGGCGGCGGCATCGCCGACAACGGCGTCCGGGACGGGACTGAGCCCGGCGCGGCGGGCGTCGAAGTGCAACTCTTCCGTCCGGGCGACGCGACCCCGCTACTGACCACCACCACCGACGCCAGCGGGTACTACCAGTTCGACCTCCTCAACCCTGGCACCTACTACGTCCACATCCCGGCCAGCGAGTTCCAGGCCGGCGGGCCGCTCAACGGCTACGTCTCCTCCCTCGGCCACGGCACGGACGAGGCCACCGACGACGACGGCGACGAGAACGGCATAGACCAACCCGCGCTGGCGACGACCGGCATCAGCAGCACGCTCTACACCCTGACGCCGAACACTGAGCCAATCACCGACGACCAGACCAGTTACGCCGGCTACCTGGACGACGACAACGTCAACTTCACCGCCGACTTCGGCTTCGTGGAGGGAGTCGCCCTGGGCAACCTCATCTGGTTCGACACCGGGGCAGGGACGGCCTACGACAACGGCGTCTTCGACGCTGGCGAGACCCCGGCCGCGAACGTCACGGTGCAACTCTTCCGCCAGGGCGGCGCGACCCCGCTCCTGACCACCACCACCGACGCGCAGGGCCGCTACTACTTCGACAACCTCAACCCCGGCACCTACTACGTCCGCATCCCCGGCTCCCAGTTCGACACCGGCGGCCCGCTGGAAGGCTACGTCTCCAGCGCGGGCGCGGGCGACTTCGAGAACACCGACCACGACAGCGACGAGAACGGGATTGACGAGCACGCCCTGGTCGCCAACGGCATCCGCAGCATGGACTACGACCTCCAGCCCAACGCCGAGGTTACTGGCGAGGACGCCACCAACTACACCGGCTACCTGGACGACGACAACGCCAACTTCACCGCCGACTTCGGCTTCGTGGAAGGGGTCGCCCTGGGCAACCTGGTCTGGCTGGATAACGGCGCGGGCGGCGGCACGCCCAACGACGGCATCCAGAACGGCGCCGAGCCCGGCGTGTCGGGCGTCACCGTGACGCTCTACATCTCCGGCCAGGCGACGCCGTTGATGACCACGACGACCGCCGCCAACGGGTGGTACTACTTCGACAACCTCAACCCCGGCACCTACACCGTCCGCATCCCGGCGGTGAACTTCCAGGCCGGCGGCGTATTGGCGGGATACCTCTCCTCGACGGGCAAAGGCAGCGACGAGACCACCGACCACACCGGCGACGAGAACGGCATTGACAGTTCCAACCCGGAGGTGACGGGGATTGGGAGCACGGCCTACGTCCTGACGCCGGGGGGCGAAGTGACCGGCGAGGACGACACCGCGTACACCGGACACATCTCGGACGACAGCAACAACTTCACGGCGGACTTCGGCTTCTACGCGCCGGGCGACCTGGTCGCCATCGGCAACCTGATTTGGTTCGACACCGGCGCGGGCGACCACACCAACAACGGCCTCTTCGACGGCGACGAAAGCGGTGTGCCGGACGTCACGGTGACGCTCTACATCTCCGGCCAGACGGCTCCCGTCCTGACCACCACCACCGACATCAGCGGCTTCTACCAGTTCGACAGCCTCCTGCCGGGCACCTACTACGTCCACCTGCCGGCGAAGAACTTCCAGCCCGGCGGGGCGCTCTACGGCTACGTCTCCTCCATCGGCAACGGTGACGACGAGTCCACCGACCACACCGGCGACGAGAACGGCATAGACCAGCCCGCGCTGGCGGCGACCGGCATCAGCAGCACGCTCTACATCCTCGCGCCGAACACCGAGCCGATTACCGACGACGAGAGCAGTTACGCCGGCTACCTGGACGACGACAACGTCAACTTCACCGCCGACTTCGGCTTCGTGGAGTTGGTCGCCATCGGCAACCTGGTCTGGTTCGACACCGGGGCGGGTGGGCATGCCAACAACGGCATCTTCGATAGCGACGAGCACGGCGTGGCGGGCGTCACGGTGCAACTGTTCCGCCAGGGTGACACGACCCCGCTCCTGACCACCACCACCGACATCAGCGGCTACTACCAGTTCGACCTGCTCAACCCCGGCACCTACACCGTCCACCTGCCGGCGGAGAACTTCCAGGCCGGCGGGCCGCTCTCCGGCTACATCTCCTCCATCGGCAACGGCGACGACGAGACCACCGACCAAAACGGCGACGAGAACGGCGTAGACCAACCCAACCTCGCCACGACCGGCATCAGCAGCACGCTCTACGTCCTTGCGCCGAACACCGAGATCACCGGCGAGAATCAGGTCAACTACACCGGCTACCTGGACGACAACAACGTCAACTTCACCGCCGACTTCGGCTTCTTCGTCCCCGGCGACTTGGTCGCCCTGGGCAACCTGGTCTGGTTCGACACCGGCGCGGGGGGGCGTGCCAACAACGGCATCTTCGATAGCGACGAGCACGGCGTGCCGGGCGTCACGGTGACGCTCTACATCTCCGGCCAGACGGCTCCTGTTCTGACCACCACCACCGACATCAGCGGCTTCTACCAGTTCGACAACCTCCGGCCGGGCACCTACACCGTCCACATCATCGCCGAGAACTTCCAGGCCGGCGGGCCGCTCAACGGCTACGTCTCTTCCATCGGCAACGGGAGCGACGAGTTCACCGACCAAAACGGCGACGAGAACGGCATAGACCAACTCGCGCTGGCGACGACCGGCATCAGCAGCACTGTCTACATCCTCGCGCCGAACACCGAACCGATCACCGACGACGAGAGCAGTTACACCGGCGTGCTTACGGACGCCAACGTCAACTTCACGGCGGACTTCGGCTTCTTCGTCCCCGATGACCTGGTCGCCATCGGCAACCTGGTCTGGTTCGACACCGGCGCGGACGACCACACCAACAACGGCCTCTTCGATAGCGACGAGCATGGCGTGCCGGGCGTCACGGTGACGCTCTACATCTCCGGCCAGGCGATTCCCGTCCTGACCACCACCACCGACATCAGCGGCTACTACCAGTTCGATAACCTCCAGCCGAACACCTACACCGTCCACATCATCGCCGAGAACTTCCAGCCCGGCGGGCCGCTCAACGGCTACGTGTCGTCCATCGGCCACGGCGACGATGAGACCACCGACCAAAACGGCGACGAGAACGGCATAGACCAGCCCGACCTCGCCACGACCGGCATCAGCAGCACGCTCTACGTCCTGCAACCGAACACCGAGCCGATCACCGACGACCAGACCAGTTACACCGGCGTGCTTACGGACTCCAACGTCAACTTCACCGCCGACTTCGGCTTCGTGGAGTTGGTCGCCATCGGCAACGTGGTCTGGTTCGACACCGGCGCAGACGACCACACCAACAACGGCATCTTCGACAGCGGCGAGAGCCCGGTCGTAGGCGTCGAGGTGCAACTCTTCCGTCCGGGCGACGCGACCCCGCTCCTGACCACCACCACCGACGCCAGCGGGTACTATCAGTTCGACCTGCTCAACCCCGGCACCTACTACGTCCACATCCCGGCCAGCGAGTTCACCGGCACCAGGCCGCTCTCCGGCTACGTCTCCTCCGTCGGCAACGGCGACGACGAGACCACCGACGACGACGGCGACGAGAACGGCATAGACCAGCCCGACCTCGCCACGACCGGCATCAGCAGCACGCTCTACCTCCTGCAACCGAACGACGAGATTACCGGCGAGAATCAGGTCAACTACACCGGCTACCTGGACGACGACAACGTCAACTTCACCGCCGACTTCGGCTTCGTGCAACTGGTCGCCCTGGGCAACGTCGTCTGGTTCGACACCGGCGCGGGCGACCACACCAACAACGGCATCTTCGATAGCGACGAGGGCCCGGCGGCGAACGTCACGGTGCAACTCTTCCGCCAGGGAGAGACGACGCCCGTCCTGACCACCACCACCGACGCCAGCGGGTACTACACCTTCGACCTGCTCATCCCCGGCACCTATTACGTCCACCTCCCGGCGGAGAACTTCCAGGCCGGCGGGCCGCTCTACGGCTACGTGTCGTCCATCGGCAACGGGAGCGACGAGGCCACCGACGACGACGGCGACGAGAACGGCATAGACCAACCCGACCTCGCCACGACCGGCATCAGCAGCACGCTCTACGTCCTCGCGCCGAACACCGAGATCACCGGCGAGAATCAGATCAACTACACCGGCTACCTGGACGACAACAACGTCAACTTCACTGCTGACTTCGGCTTCGTGGAGTTGGTCGCCATCGGCAACGTCGTCTGGTTCGACACCGGCGCGGGGGGGCATGCCAACAACGGCATCTTCGATAGCGACGAAAGCGGCGTGTCGGGCGTCACGGTGCAACTCTTCCGCCAAGAAGAGACGACGCCCGTCTTGACCACCACCACCGACATCAGCGGTTACTACCAGTTCGACAACCTCCGGCCCTACACCTACTACGTCCACCTTCCGGCGGAGAACTTCCAGGCCGGCGGGCCGCTCTCCGGCTACGTCTCCTCCATCGGCAACGGCGCGGACGAGTTCAGCGACGACGACCGCGACGAGAACGGCATAGACCAGCCCGACCTCGCCACGACCGGCATCAGCAGCACGCTCTACGCCCTCGCGCCGAACAGCGAGCCGATCACCGACGACGAGACCAGTTACACCGGCTACCTGGACGACAACAACGTCAACTTCACCGCCGACTTCGGCTTCTTCGTCCCCGACGACCTGGTCGCCATCGGCAACCTGGTCTGGTTCGACATAGGCGGAGGCGGCGGCTTTGCCAACAACGGCGTCTTCGACGGCGACGAGCGCGGTGTGCCGGGCGTCACGGTGACGCTCTACATCTCCGGCCAGACGGCTCCCGTCCTGACCACCACCACCGACATCAGCGGCTACTACCAGTTCGACAACCTCCTGCCGGACACCTACATCGTCCACCTTCCGGCGGAGAACTTCCAGGCCGGCGGGCTGCTGGCGGGGTACATCTCCTCCGTCGGCAACGGCGGCGACGAGTTCACCGACCAGGACGGCGACGAGAACGGCGTAGACCAGCCCGACCTCGCCACGACCGGCATCAGCAGCACCGTCTACATCCTCGCGCCGGACAGCGAGCGCACCGGTGAGGATCAGTCCAACTACACCGGCGTCCTCGACGACGACAACGTCAACTTCACCGCCGACTTCGGCTTCTTCGTCCCCGACGACCTGGTCGCCATCGGCAACGTCGTCTGGTTCGATACGGGCGCGGAGGGCCACGCCAACAACGGCATCTTCGACGGTGACGAGCGCGGCGTGCCGAGGGTCGAGGTGCAACTGTTCCGTCGAGGGGAGACGACGCCTGTCCTGACCACCACCACCGACATCAGCGGTTACTACCAGTTCGACAACCTCCTGCCCTACACCTACTACGTCCACATCCCGGCCAGCGAGTTCACCGGCACCAGGCCGCTCTCCGGCTACATCTCCTCCATCGGCAATGGCACGGACGAGACCACCGACGACGACGGCGACGAGAACGGCATAGACCAACCCGACCTCGCCACGACCGGCATCAGCAGCACGCTCTACGTCCTGCAACCGAACGACGAGATTACCGGCGAGAATCAGGTCAACTACACCGGCGCCCTGGACGACGACAACGTCAACTTCACCGCCGACTTCGGCTTCTTCGTCCCCGACGACCTGGTCGCCATCGGCAACCTGGTCTGGTTCGACATAGGCGGAGGCGGCGGCTTTGCCAACAACGGCATCTTCGACGGCGACGAAAGCGGCGTGCCGGGCGTCACGGTGACGCTCTACATCTCCGGGCAGACGGCTCCCGTCCTGACCACCACCACCGACATCAGCGGCTACTACCAGTTCGACAACCTCCTGCCGGACACCTACATCGTCCACCTGCCGGCGGAGAACTTCCAGGCCGGCGGGCCGCTCTCCGGCTACATCTCCTCCGTCGGCAACGGGAGCGACGAGTTCACCGACCAGGACGGCGACGAGAACGGCATAGACCAGCCCGACCTCGCCACGACCGGCATCAGCAGCACGCTCTACATCCTCGCGCCGAACACCGAGCCGATCACCGACGACGAGAGCAGTTACACCGGCGTGCTTACGGACGCCAACGTCAACTTCACCGCCGACTTCGGCTTCTTCGTCTCCGATGACCTGGTCGCCCTGGGCAACGTCGTCTGGTTCGACACGGGGGCGGGGGGCCACGCCAACAACGGCATCTTCGATAGCGACGAGCACGGCGTGGCGGGGGTCGAGGTGCAACTGTTCCGTCAAGGGGAGACGACGCCCGTCCTGACCACCACCACCGACATCAGCGGTTACTACCAGTTCGACAACCTCCTGCCCTACACCTACTACGTCCACATTCCGGC
>JALWUZ010000015.1 GCA_027079895.1 Anaerolineae bacterium | reverse complement strand
GTCAGTCGACTGCCCCTGACCGCCATGAGGGACATCTCGGCAGCCAGGTGACGACCGCCTCTATCGCGGCGAATGTCGAGGGGTCGCTCGACGGCAATCCCGCGGACGTGGTGTTGCTGTATGCAGGTACCCAGGATTTCATCGGCGGAGGGGATGCGGCAGTCAGTGATGCCCGGATCGGTGATATTCTGAGCGCGATCGATGCCTGGTCCGTTTCCAGGGGACAAGCGGTCACCGTCCTGCTGGCAACGATCATCGACCAGTGGCCCCTGAATCCCGGCATTTCGACGTTCAACGACCTGCTCTCCGAACAGGCAACGGGGGACGAGGTGATCGTCGTCGAGTTGGCGGAACGGGAGGCGACGGTGGACGTGGAGCAGACCGCCGTCTACGGACTGACGATCGCCAACGGGGGCGACATCGTGGCCGGCTTCGAGGTGCGGATCGAGGGGGTAGACGAGCGGTGGGTCGTCGTCGCGCCGCCGCAGGTGAACCTCAACGAGGGGGAGCGGGCGGTCGTCACCATCTCCATCACCCCGCCGCGCCAGCCGACGAGCCGGGCCGGCACCCATCGCCTGGCGGTGGTGGTCACATCGCCCAACTACCCCGGCCGCATAAGCCGCCTGAGCGCGACGCTGACCATCAACCCCTACTACGAGTTCGTCACCGGCGAACTTTCGCCCCGGCAGCAGACGGTGGGCGGACGGCATCCGGTCGGCGAGACGGTGCTCCAAATCGCCAATCGGGGGAACAGTGCGGCCACCTTCCGCCTGGAAGCGATGGACGACGATAGGGCGTGCAGTTTCGAGTTTCAGGTGCCCGGCGAATCGTCCAGCCTGGCGCGGCAGGCGGAGGTGCGGCTGCCGCCGGAGGAGACCTACGCCATCCCCATCCGCATTACCCCCCTGTCGCCGCCGCTGGTCGGGCTGCGCAGTCAGACGCACTCCTTCACCGTCACCGCCTCGGTGGTGGAAGGCCCCTTGACGCCCCGCTCGCTGCTGGGGCAGATTCGGGTGCGACCGCTCATCGGGGCCGGGCTGCTGTTCGTCCTCGCCCTGCTCCTGGTGCTCCTGGTGATATACGTCTTCTGGCCGCGCATCTCCTACTTCCGCGTCAGCCCGGACAACATCCTGGCCGGGGAGCCGGTCACGTTGAGTTGGAAGACCTCGTTCCTCACGTCGAACTTACGGGTCAAAGCCGGCAGTGACCTCCTCGTCCTCGACAAGCCGGAGGACCAGGTGGTGTTGCAGCCGGGCGACCGGCTGTACCCGCAGGAGGATCAGACTTACTACCTCCAGGCCGACACGCTCCTTTCGGAGATGCTGGCCTTCATCCCCACCGCCATCGCCGACGCCGACATCACGGTGGGGGCGGTCTACCCGGAGATCACCTTCTCGGTGGACAAGACCGCCATCGTGCTGGGGGAGAGCGTCACGCTGCGCTGGGAAGTCCTCAACGCCGACGGGGCGACGCTCTACATCAACAAAGTCCCCCGCACGCTGCGCAGCAGTGAGTTCGTCGGCGAGCAGACCGAGACCCCGGTCCAGGCCGGGACCTACGTCTACGAGATGGAGGCGACGAACCGGTACGGGGTGCGGAACGCCGAGCCGTTACAGGTGGTCGTCAGCGAGCCGACGCCGACGCCGCTGCCGGTGCCGGTCATCCAGCGGTTCACCGTCTCCCCGCTGAGCGTCACCAGCGGGCAGACGGTGACGATTCAGTGGGAAGTCTCCCAGGCGACGAAGGTGCGGCTGTCCAGTTCCAACACCGGGTGGAATCAGGAGTACGCCAGTTTGAGCGGGATCGAGATTCAGCAGCCCCCGGCGAGCACCAACTACGTCCTCACCGCCATCTACGAGGCGGACGGGCGGTCGGAAAGCCGCGAGAGCAGCATCATCGTCCAGGTGAACCCCAAGCCGACGCCGACGCCGGAGCCCCAAATGCCGGTGATTGACGACTTCCGGGTCGTGCCCAACACGGTCGTTCAGGGAGACGCCGACACGGTGCAGTTGGTGTGGGCGGTGTCCGGCGAGACGACGAACATCGAGATCAGCGGCCCGACCCTGAACACCGTCAGCAACCTCGATAGCACCGGCAGCATCCCGGTGCCGGTCGGCGCGACCACGTTCTTCATCCTGACGGCCTACAACGGCGACCTGAACACCAGCAAGACGGTGGAACTGACGGTGAACGAGCCGACGCCAACGCCGGTGCCGACGGCGACCCCCTCGCCGACGCCGACCCCCGCGCCGGACCCGGAGATCGAGTATTTCGTCGCCCAGGGCGCCGACGACCCGAACGACGTGACGCTCCTCGGCGGCGGCACAGTCTCCGACAGCCTGCGGTACGAGGTGGTCGCCGGGGCGCGGGTGCGGTTGAGTTGGTCGGTGCAGAACGTCCCCCAGGTGACGATTTTGGAGAACGGGGTCAGCCTGGGGGAGCAGCCGGCGGTGTGGGACCTGCCGCCGCGGGTGGTGATGGCGGCGACGCAGTACCAGTTGACGGCGGTCAACGATAACGGCGTGGAGGCGGACGCCTACATCCAAATCACCATCCGCTACCCGGAGCCGCCGCCCGCGCCGTACAACGTGGGCGGCCCCGCACTGCCCACCGACCCGCTGGTGGTCACGTGGGACTACGACCCGACGCACATCAACGACATCGTCGGGTTCCGGGTATATCGCGCCTCGTCGCCGTATGAGTCGTTCATCCGCGTGGCAGACGAGGCCAGCCTGGACAACATGACCCGTCAGTGGGAAGAGCCCGACCCGCAGTGTGGGATGGCCTACTACGTGGTGGCGGTGT
>JALWUZ010000014.1 GCA_027079895.1 Anaerolineae bacterium | reverse complement strand
CCTCAACCACGTCTACGAGACTGTCGGCGCCCTCTCCCTGGGCGGGGTAGACCCCAAAGCGGCCAGCGAGGCCGAAACCCGCCTCAACTTGAGCGCGGTCTACACCGCCTTGTTCACCCAGACGCCGGAGGAGCAGGTGTGGGCCGGAAGGCCGGAGGCCCGCCTTCGACGTGAGAAAGAACGGCATCTCTCCGCCCTGGCCCACCTCAATCGGAGCAGCCGCTTGGTACTGCTGGGCGACCCCGGCTCCGGCAAATCCACCTTCGTCAACTTCGTCGCCCTCTGCCTGGCGGGAGAGGCCCTGGGCAAAGAGGAGGCCAACCTGAAACGCCTCACCGCGCCGTTGCCCGTCGAGGATGATGACGAGGACCCGAAGCCCCAACCCTGGTTCCACGGCCCGCTGCTGCCGGTGCAGGTGGTGCTGCGCGATTTCGCCGCCCGCGGCCTGCCCCCTGTCGGAGAACGGGCCACCGCCAAACACCTGTGGGACTTCATCGCCGCCGAACTGGAAGACCACGGCCTGGGCGAATACGCGCTCCACCTGAAGCGCGAGTTACAGGAAAAAGGTGGCTTGCTCTTCTTGGATGGGCTGGATGAGGTACCGGAGGCAGCCCGGCGGCGGGAGCAGATCAAGCAGGCGGTGGAGGACTTCGCCGCCGTCTCCCCCCGCTGCCGCATCCTGGTCACCAGCCGCACCTATGCTTACCAGCGGCAGGACTGGCGGCTGCGCGGGTTCGACGTAGCGGTGCTGGCCCCTTTCAGCGACGGACAGATCCGCCATTTCGTGTCCCGCTGGTATGCTCACATCGGCCAACTGCGCGGGCTCAGTCCCGACGATGCCCAGGGGCGGGCGGAACTGCTCAAGCGGGCCATCTTCGGCAGCGACCGGTTGCACAACCTGGCGGAGCGGCCCCTGCTGCTGACCCTGATGGCCTCCCTCCACGCCTGGCGCGGCGGCAGCCTGCCGGAGAAGCGGGAGGAACTGTACAACGACGCGGTGGATTTGCTGCTGGACTGGTGGGAGGGCCGCAAGGTGTTACGGGACGCACAAGGCAACGTAGTGATGCAGCAGCCCAGTTTGGCCGAGTGGCTGCGGGTGGACCGGGAGAAGGTGCGGGGGCTGCTGAACAGATTGGCATACGAGGCCCACGAGTCCCAGCCGGATGTGGTGGGCACGGCCGACGTGCCGGAGGGGGAGTTGTTGAGCGGGCTGATGCACTTGAGCCAGAATCCAGAAGTCAACCCGGCCCTGCTGACCAGGTACCTGAGCGAGCGGGCCGGGTTGCTCCTGCCACGTGGAATAGGGGTGTACACATTTCCGCATCGCACTTTTCAGGAATACCTGGCCGCCTGTCACCTGACCGACCACGACTACCCGGAGAAGGTGGCCGAGTTAGCGCGGCGGGAGCCCAACCGCTGGCAGGAGGTGGCGTTGCTGGCAGGGGCCAAGGCGGCGCGGGGCACCTCCTCCGCCATTTGGTCGTTGGTGGAAGCACTCTGCTACCGGGACGTGGGGGAAAAGGAGACCCTGCCCGCAGAGGATGTCTGGGGCGCGCTGCTGGCGGGGCAGGCGTTGGTGGAGAGCGCGAACTTGGAGCGGGTCAGTGAGCGCAACCGGCCCAAGTTGGAGCGGGTACGGCGTCACCTGGCCTACCACGTCCTGCGGGCCGACGGCTTAAAAGGCCGCCTTGCCCTGGCACCGACGGAGCGAGCTCCGATCGGCCGCGTCCTGGCCCGCCTGGGCGACCCCCGCTTCCGTCCCGACGCCTGGTACCTGCCCAACGATGACCCGCTGGGGTTCATCCGCGTCCCGGCCGGGCCGTTCACTATGGGGGAAGGCCACGAGCAACATACGGCGACGCTGCCGGAGTACTACATCGCGCGCTACCCGGTGACGGTAGCCCAGTGGCGGGCCTATCTGGAGGACAGCGGCCGTGAGCCGAAAGACCAGCGTAGCATGCGTGACCCGGACAACTACCCAGCGCGTTTTGTCACTTGGTGCGAGGCCTTCCGGTACTGCGAGTGGCTGACAGAACATCTACGCGAGTGGGAGGAGACGCCGAAACCGTTGCGGAGGCTGTTGCGCGATGAGGGCTGGGTGGTGACGCTGCCCTCGGAGGCGGAGTGGGAGAAAGCGGCGCGGGGGCCCCTCACCCCCCACTCGGCCAGCCGTTACCCCTGGGGCGACAACCCCGACCCCAATCGCGCCAACTACCGTGACACCGGCATCGGCACCACCTGCGCGGTGGGCTGCTTTCCCGGCGGGGCCAGCCCTTACGGGGTGGAGGACCTGAGCGGTAACGTCTGGGAGTGGACCCGCAGTCTGTACCGCGATCATTACCACGTCGTCAACGACGAACGGGATGACTGCAAGGCGGGCGGCCCGCTCGTGGTGCGCGGGGGCTCCTGGATCAGCGGTCAGGGGCACGTCCGGTGCGCCAACCGCGTCTGGCTCGCTCCAGACTACTCCGACGACAGTCTGGGGTTCCGCTTGGTGATGGTCTCCCCGTCCGCCGGCCGTGGCCACCGCATCTGAGCGCACCCCCCGTCGGCCTCGTCCGGCGGGATGACAATCTCAACTTATGGAGGAACAACGACATGAGTTTACCCAAAACCGCTGAAGTCATCATCATCGGCGGCGGCGTGATGGGCGTCAGCACCGCCTACCACCTCGCCCTGAAAGGCTGCCGCGACATACTGCTGCTGGAGCGGGAGCCCTTCTTCGGCATGCAGGCCACCGGCAAGTGCGCCGGCGGCATCCGCTACCAGTTCGGCACGGAGATCAACGTCCGCCTCTCCCAACTCAGCCTCCCGATGCTGGATCGTTTCGAGGAGGAACTGGGGCAGCCGATTGACCTGCGCTACTGCGGCTACCTCTTCCTCCTGACCAGCGCGGAGGACGTGGCCGTCTTTCGGGAGAACGTGGCCATGCAGCACCGGCTGGGCGTGGAGACGGAGTGGCTGACGCCGGAGGAGATCGGAAAGATGGTGCCGCTGCTCAACCTGGACGGCGTCCTGGCCGGCACCTTCCACGCCGGCGACGGCCTGGCGGACCCCAACGGCGTGGTGCAGGGATACGTCTCCGGCGCACGCCGGCTGGGGGCGCGGCTGCTCAACGACGTGACCGTGACCGACATCCTCACTGAGGGAGGCCGGGTGCGGGGCGTCGTCACCGACCAGGGGGAGGTCGCCGCGCCGGTCGTCGTCAACGCCGCCGGGCCCTGGGCCGGCGAGGTCGGCCGCATGGCCGGGGTGGACATCCCCATCGAACCGGTGCGGCGGCAGATCGTCGTCACCGGGCCGCTGCCGGGGATACCGGACGACTTCCCCTTCGTCATTGACTTCGCCCGCTCGCTCTACTTCCACCGCGAGGGGCGCGGCCTGCTGACCGGCATGTCGAACCCCGACGAACCGGTGGGCTTCGACCAGTCGGTGGACACGGACTGGGAACTGACCCACCTCGAGGCGGCGATGGAACGGCTGCCGGTGTTGGAACAGGCGACCCTGGCGAGCCACTGGGCCGGCCTGTACGAAAACTCCCCCGACGCCCACCCGATTCTGGGCCGCATCCCGGAGTTGGAGGGGTTCTACTGCATCGGCGGCTTCAGTGGCCACGGCTTTCAGCACGGCCCGGCCTGCGGACTCCTGCTGGCGGAGGAGATCCTGGACGGCCAGGCGCACACGTTGGACATCTCCCCGCTGCACATTGACCGCTTCCGCGAGGGGCGGTTGCTCGTCGAGTACAACGTGGTGTGAGATTTTCGGAGGAGGGTCCAATGACAACTGGAGATCCGGCGGTCGAATCGCCGCCCCTGTGGTTCATCAAACTGCGAGCCCCGTTTTTCACCGCCTCTTTGGCCCCCCTGCTCCTGGGGACGGCCATCGCCTGGGCGCTGACCGGCGAGTTCCACTTCTGGTACTTCCTGCTGACCCTGGTCGGCGGCATGTTCCTGCAAGCCGGGGTCAACCTGACCAACGACTATTTCGACAGCACCTGGGGGTCGGACGACATCAACACCGAGTTCGCCAACCCCTTCACCGGCGGCAGCCGCCTGATTCAGAACGGCATCCTCCCCCCCCAGGTCTTCCTGCGGGAGGGAGTCGGCTCCTTCGTCATCGCCAGCCTGATCGGGCTGCTGTTGACCTTCACGCGCGGGATTGGGGTGCTGTACCTGGGGATTATCGGCGTCTTCTCCGGCTACTTCTACACCGCCCCCCCCTTCCGACTGGCCGGTACCGGCCTGGGCGAGTTGCTCATCGGCCTGAACTTCGGGCCGCTGATGGTGCTGGGCAGTTACTACGTCCAGACCCGCGCCCCGGCCTGGGAGCCGGTCGTCGCCGCGCTGCCGGTCGGCTTCCTCATCACGCTGGTGGTGTGGATCAATCAGTTCCAGGACATGCGGGCCGACGCCGCCGTCGGCAAGCGGAACTGGGTGGTGCGCCTCGGTCGGCGGCGGGCGGTGACGGTCTATGGGGTGCTGCTGACGCTGGCCTACCTCTCGCTGCTGATTGGCGTGCCGGCCGGGTTCATCGCCCCCTTCGCCCTGCTGGGGCTGCTGACCATACCGCTGGCGGTCCGGGCCTACCGGGTAGTCCGCGTCCACTACGACCATCCCCAGGAACTCATCCCGGCCAACGCGGCGACCATCCAGATTCACCTGCTGACCGCTTTGCTCATCACCATCGGGTACGTCCTGCAACGTCTGGTGAGCGGCGGGTAGCGGGCCGCCGATGGGGGAGGGGGTGTCCTTCGCGGCGGTGGCCCGCCGGTACGACGCGCTGAACCGCCTGATGTCGCTGGGGCGGGACCTGCACTGGCGCCGGCTGGCGGCCGCCGCAATGTCGCCCGCCCCCGGCGATCGGGTGCTCGACGTGGGGGTCGGCACCGGCGACATGGCACTGGCCCTCCTGCGCCGTCAGCCGGAGGCGGCGGTCGTCGGGCTGGACCTCTCGGAGGAGATGATGCGCCTGGGGCGGGAGAAGCCCGGCGGCGCGGCGATACGTCTGGTGCGGGGCGATGGGCTGCGGCTGCCGTTCCCCGACACCACTTTCGACGGCGTTGTGAGCGCGTTCCTCCTGCGCAACGTCCCCGACCCGCTCGCCGCCCTGTCCGAACAGCGGCGGGTGTTGCGGCCCGGCGGCCGCCTGGTCTGCCTGGAGATGACCTGGCCCCGGTCGCCGCTCTTCTCCGCCCTGTTTCGGCTCTACTTCTTCGGGATCGTCCCCCCGCTCGCCGGTGCGCTGAGCGGCCAACGGGCGGCCTACCGCTACCTGCCCCGGTCGGTGGAGCGGTTTATGGGCCCGGAGGAACTGAAAGCGGCTCTGGAACGGGTGGGGGTAATGGGGGTGCGTTACCGCATGCTGATGGGGGGTTCCGTCGCGCTGCACGTGGGGACGAGGCCGTCGTAGGGCCGGAGGTGCGCTCACTCGGCGACGGGCACCGTGAACGTGAACGTCGTCCCCTTGCCCAACGCGCTCTCGACCTCGATCTCCCCGCCCTGCAACTCGACCAGGCTCTTGACAATGCACAGCCCCAGCCCGGTCCCCGGCATCTCCCGCACCGCCGGGTTGTCCGAGCGGAAGAACTTGGTGAAGAGGCGGGCCTGGTCTTCCTCCGACATCCCCACGCCGGTATCCGACACGGCGCAGTGGACGTGTCCGTCCCGCGCCCAGGCCCGGACGCCGATCTGTCCCTCCTCCGGCGTGTACTTGCAGGCGTTGCTGAGCAAGTTGGTCAGGATTTGGGTTAGTCTGGCCGGGTCGGCCTGAATCGGCGGCAGGTCGTCCGGCACCTCGACGGTCAACCGCTGAGCGCGGGCCTCGATCTGCCCCTGGAGAGTTTCCAGCGCGTTGAAGAGCGCGTCCTGCAACCGCGTCCGCTGCACGTCCAACTTCAGTTGGCCGGTCTCCAGGCGGGAGGTATCCTGCAAATCGGAGACCAGAATCTGCATGCGCTCCACGTTCCGGTAGATGGTGTGGACGAACTCCTGCTGGGTGGGGGTGAGCGAGCCGACCATCCCCTTGAGGAGCATATCGGCGTACCCCTTGATGGAGGTCATCGGGGTGCGCAACTCGTGGGCCACGAAGGAGACGAACTCCGACTTGGCCTGATTAGCCCGCCGTACCTGCTCGTACAGGCGGGCGTTTTCGATGGCGGCGGCGGCGTGGTCGGCCAGCCGCTCGATGAACTTGATCTGGTCGTGGCGGAAGCGCGTCCCCGCTCCGCTCCACAAGTCCAGCAGGCCGATGGTCTGCCCTTCGTAGCGGATGGGGGCCAGCAAGCGGGTTCCGTCGGTGACGACGGGTGTCTTGCTGGAGGTCGCCAGGCTGATTGCGCTGGGTTCCGGCGGCTGCACGTCGTCGCCGGAGGCGGCGGAGGAGAGCACCCGTCCCTCACAGTCCAGGACGCTCAGCGTGCCTCTGGCGGCCATAGTCGCCTGCACGGCCCACGAAAGCGTCACGTCCAGCACCCGCTCCAGGTCGAGGCTGGCGTTCAACTCCTGGTCGAGTTGCTGCAAGGTGGTCAACTCCTGCACCCGCGCGGCCAGGGCCTGGTCGGTCATCGTGTAGAGCCGGGCGTTCTCGATGGCGACGGCGGCTTGACTGGCGAAGGCGGTCAGCAGGGGCAGGTCTTCTTTGGAGAAAACCCCGTCGCGCATGCGGTTGTCCAGGTAGAGGGCCCCGATGACCCGCTCGCGGACGTAGAGCGGCACGCAGACGATGGAGCGCAGGTGGTAGCCGATGACGCTTTCCTGGGCGGAGAAGCGGGGGTCAACCTGGGCGTTGGTGGTCAGGACTGGGTGCCGCTTTTCGATCGCCTCGCGCACTACGGTGTGGCTCAGTTCCATATCGGCGGCGTCCACGTCCTCTTGATTGAAATGCTGAGCGGCCTTGATTTCCAGGCGGCCGTTGTCGTCGAACAGCATCAGGCAGCCCCGCTCGGCCCCGGTCAGGTGGATGAGGGAATCCATCACCAGTTTGAGCGTCTCCGTCAGGTCCAGAGACGAGTTCAGGACGGCGATGATCTCGTAGAGGGTCGCCAACTCGCCGGCCTGGTCGGGGATTTTGACCAGTTCCTGGACGGCCTGCTGCCACTCTTGCAGGCGGACGGACAACTGCTCCGTCGAAAGCCCCGGCGGGTTGTCGAGGGCCCGTTGCACGGCACGCATACTGTCCAGCAGAGCGGCGGCCAGCAGACTCCTGTTGGCCTGGGGCTCGGTCCCGTTTATCACGCTCGTTCCTCCTTGCGACAGCCCACGCAGTGGGCGGGAGTGGTTTTAGGATACCACAAATGCCGCCGATGGAGGTTGCGATGCCGTTACGATTTGGTTAAGGGCTCTCGTGAGAGGGGGGGGACTGCCGCCGCTCAATGCTCCTGCTGCTCCTGCTCCCGCCAATGGGCGATGAGCCGGTTGACCCGAATCCGCTGCGCCCGCAGCCAGCGGCGCGGCCCTAGAATCTTGCGCCCGTGCGCCGGGTCCGCGTCGGGGAGACGGGTCAGGACGCCGTCGGCCACCAGTTGGTCGTAGAAAGCGAGGAAACGGCGTTCCAGTTCCGCGTCGCTGTCCGGGAGCGTCTCATCCCCGCGTTCGTAGGCCTCCCGCGCCAACTGCTCGATGAACCCGGCGGTGCGCTCCAGCAGCGTCTCGACCGGTTCCAGCACCAGCGACCAGGCGTAGATCGGGTCCAACGGCATAGAGCCGAATTCCATCGGCGAGGGCGATTGACGTTCGGTGTCCATAAGCCATCTCCTCCCTACCACTGGCTGGCGTCGAAGGCCGCTTGCAGCAGTTCCGCCCGCTCCTCCGGCGTCATCGGGCGGGGACGGGCGTAATCCTCCAACAGGGCGGTCAGCAACTCGGTGCTGATGTGCCGCCCGTCGTAGAACACGTGCCGGTCGAGGAACTCCTGCCGCGTCTCCAGCGATTGCATCTGGTCGAAAAAGAGGTTGCCCAGGCCGTAGTGGATGAAGGCCCCGGCGTGGAAGTCGAACCCCTGGGGCTGATGGGCCTGACTCCCGCTGACGATGACCGCCCCCGCCTCCGCCAGGGAGCGGAAATCGGCCACCTGCTGCGGCGTGGGGTAGTACTGGTAGGTCTCCAGGTACTGGAAGGTGACGATGGGGATGATCCCCTGCTCCCGCATCTGGCCGACCTGGGCGCGGAGCAGGTCGTAATCGCAGGGGGCGGAGCCGGGCTGTTCCTCCGTCGCCCAGTCGTAGGAGGGGCCGACCGGGTTGCAGCCGACGAAGCCGAAGGTGTGCATCCCGCTGGTGACAGTCAGCGGGCGGCGTGCCTCCGCGATGTTCCAGCCGCCGCCGTAGTAGGGGATTCCCCGCTCGGCGTACATCCGCAGCGAGTTCTCCATTGGCTCCACCCCCCAGTCCAGCAGGTGATTGCCGGTCAGTTCGACGATGTCCACGTCCACGTACTCCAGCAGTTCCATGTAGCGCGGACTGGAGCAGAAGGTCATCGTGGAGTAGTCCCCCGGCGGCGGGCAGTCCTCGGCGAAGGAGACCTCGTTGCTGATGTGGGTCAGGTCGGGCTCGGTCAGCCAGTCGCGGATGTCCTGGGCCGGGTAGAGGACGCCGTTCCGCTCCATCCTGACGGCGGTCGCGCGGGTCAAGGCGGTGACGCCGGTCAGCATCAACACCGTCATCTTGGCGGGGTCGCGGTTGGTGAAAAAGAGCCGGTCGGCGGCGGTGCGCTCCGGCGGCGACTGCTCCGCCAGCAGTTCCAGCAGTTTGGCGACGCCGCGCTCCTCGCCGGTGACGCCCACCCGCACCGTCAGCGGGTAAGCGTCGGCGTCGAAATCCTTGTCCAACACCGAAATGCCGTCCACCCGGAGCACCTTCCAGCGCGGCTCCAGGTCGTCGAAGGGGACGATGGCCCAGGAGGGGGCGGAGTCCCAGGCCCGTTGCACGATCTCGTCCTCAGGGACGAGGTGGACGGACTCCGCCGCCGGCGACCCCCAGACGGCGGACAGGGTAGCGGCGGTCTCCGTCGTCAGCAGGAGCGGGCGGCCGGCGAAAGGCCCGGTGGCGGTGATGCTCCAGGCGGCGGCGATGTCCGCCCCGGCGACGGCGTCGGTCAGGGTTGGGAAGGGGGCGGTGACGGCGTACACCCACTCGGCGATGACGGTCAGCCCCGCGCCGGAGAGGTCGGGGGGGCTGTCGGCGGCCCAGATGACCAGGCGCACGTCCGCCGTGTCGGGGGCGTCGGTGACGGCCAGGAAGTCCGGGTGCGCGGCGACGGTGTTCTCCAGGGCGGCGGTGACGGGGCGCGGCAGTCCCAGCGGGATGAAGACTGTGACCGGCCAGGCCGGGGTCGGCGTGGGGGTCGGGGT
>JALWUZ010000013.1 GCA_027079895.1 Anaerolineae bacterium | reverse complement strand
CCTCTGGGATGGCCGCCCGCCGGCGGGCGCCGACTTCAGGACGTTCACGGAGCATCATGGGCGCGTCACCAGCGTCGCCTACAGCCCCGACGGGCGGCGTCTGGCCTCCGGCGACTCCGGCGGCCTGGTGCGCATCTGGTCGGCGCAGACGGCGGAGACGGTGCGGGTGGTGCCGGTCGGCAGCCTGGTCTGGGGAATCGCTTACAGCCCCGACGGGCGGTATCTGGCGACGGCCTCCGCCGACGGCGTGGCCCGCGTGTGGGATGTCTCCCGCCCGGTGCCGCCTACCCCGACGCTGGTCATCTCGCTGACGGGGCACACGGACGATGTCAATGGTGTCGCCTTCAGCCCCGACGGGCGGTATCTCGCCACTTGCTCCGACGACGAGACCGGGCGGTTGTGGGATGTCGCCACCGGCGAGACGATGCTCATCGTCACCGGGCATGAGGTGGCGGTCAACGCTGTGGCCTACAGTCCCGACGGGCGCACTTTCGCCACCGGCGACGTGGACGGCCTGATTCTCGTCTGGGACGCGGCGAGCGGGGCGCCGGTCGCCGTCCTGAGCGGGCACACGGAGATGATCTACAGTCTGGCCTACAGCCCCGACGGTCGCTACCTGGCCTCCGGTTCGTGGGACAAGACGGCCCGCCTGTGGGAGCTCAGGACGCACAAGACGGTTGCCGTGCTGTCGGGGCACACCGGGTACGTCTACGGCGTCGCCTTCAGCCCCGACGGGACGCAGTTGGCGACTACTTCGTGGGACCGGACGACGCGGTTGTGGGATCTCACCGGTGCGACGCCGCGCACCATCGCGGTGCTGGTGGGGCACACCGATTACGTCCCGGCCGTGGCCTACAGTCCCGACGGGCGGGTCGTCGCCACCGGCTCGCGGGACGGGACGGTGCGCCGCTATCCGGCCCGCATCGAGGACGTGGAGGCCATTTCCTACCAGTATCTGCCGAAGGAGCAGGTCTCCGACGAGGAGCGGCGGCGGTTGAGGGAGGATCCGTTCAGTTACTGAGACCGATTGGCAGGATGGGACGATGAACGAGCGGCTGTATTTCAACGGTATCAACGGGGCGACCGGCGATTATGACCTTCCGCCGATGTCGCCGGAACAACTGGCCTCCGTCATCGAGGGCGAGTCCCTGGACGAGGGGCTGCTGAACGAGTTGCAGCGGCGGCGAGAGGCTCATCTGCGGATTATGGAGGGGGAGTCGCCGCTGGATCTGGCTCAGGCGGGGTGGGGGGTTGTCTTCGCCGCCGGAGATGAGCGCGTCCCGGCCATCAAGGAGGCCCTGGGCGAGTTGCTCTCTCTGCGCCGCGAGCAGGCCGGGGAGCGGTATCGGGAGTTGGAGTATCGCCCCGGCGAGTCGAAGAACAAGTTTCTCGTCCGCTACGGGGCCGGCCCCGGCGCGGTGGACCCGTCCGTCGTGCCCTACTACCTGCTCATCGTCGGCGACCCGGAGGTCATCCCCTACCGCTTCCAGAGTCAACTGGATGTCCAGTACGCCGTGGGACGCATTCACTTCGACACGCCGGAGGAGTACGCCCGGTACGCCCGCTCCGTCGTCGCGGCGGAGACCGGCGGCCTTGCGCTCCGCCGCCGTGCCGTCTTCTTCGGCGTGCGCACGCCGGGGGACCAGGCGACGCTTCTCAGCGCTGACCACCTGGTCAAGCCGCTGGCGGAGTGGGCCGCTGTGGAACGTCCCGACTGGGAGGTGCAGCCGGTGTTGGCCGACGAGGCCACCAAAGCCCGCCTGGGGGAGGTCCTGGGCGGCGCGGAGCCGCCGGCGTTGCTCTTCACCGCCGGTCACGGGATGGGGTTTCCCAACGGCGACCCGCGCCAGTTGCCTCACCAGGGGGCGTTGCTCTGCCAGGACTGGCCCGGCCCCGGACGGCATCGCGGCCCCATCCCGGAGGAGTTCTACTTCTCCGCCGACGATGTGGCCGACGACGCCCATCTGCCGCAGGGGATGGCCTTTTTCTTCGCCTGCTACGGCGCGGGCACTCCGAAGATGGATGAGTTCTCCCGGCGGGCGTTCCGAGGCCGGCGGCGGGAGATCGCTCCCCGCCCGTTTCTGGCCCGTCTGCCCCGCCGGCTGCTCGCCCATCCGCGCGGCGGGATGTTGGCCGTCATCGGGCACGTCGAGCGGGCTTGGGGGTACTCGTTTATGTGGGAGGGGGGCCAGGAGCAGTTGAGCACTTTCAAGAGCACCCTCTTGCGTCTCCTGCAGGGCGAGCCGGTGGGGTATGCGATGGAGTACTTCAACGACCGGTACGCCGAGATCGCTACCGACCTCAACGTGCTGCTGGAAGCCCTGGACTGGGGCGAGCCGGTGGACGAGCGGGAACTGGTCGGGAAGTGGACGGCCAACAACGACGCCCGTGCCTACATCATCGTCGGCGACCCGGCGGCGCGATTGCCTTTGGGGGGCGAGCGGGTATAATTGGGTTCACGACCGGGCTCTGAGGACAGGTGAACGATGAATCAAGACGGTGTTTGGAAAGAGGCTATCGAGTACTACTTCGAGTACTTTCTGACGTTCTTCTTCCCGGAGGTGGCCGCCGATGTGGATCACCAGCGGGGGTATGAGTTCTTGGACAAGGAACTGGCCGAGATCTCCCAGGGCGGCGAGGTGGGCGGGCGGATCGCCGACGTGTTGGTCAAGGTCTACCTCAAGGATGGCAGCGAGCGGTGGCTGGTCATCCACGTGGAGGTGCAGGGGTACTGGGAGCAGGACTTCGCCCGTCGGATGTTCACCTACAACTACCGCGCTTTCGACCGGTACGGGGTGGATGTGGTGAGTCTGGCGGTGCTGGCGGATCGCTACCCCGACTACCGTCCGCGCCGGTTCGAGGTGTCCCACTGGGGCTTCCGCTGTCTGTTCGAGTTTCCGATCGCCAAGGTGCTGGACTATCGGGAGCGGTGGGAGGAGTTGGAGGCGAGCGATAACCCCTTCGCGGTGGTGGTGATGGCGCATTTGAAGGAGCAGGAGGCCAAGCGCGAGGGGGACGAGTATCGTTTCCACTGGAAGATGCGGCTGGTGCGGATGTTGTACGAGCGAGGGTACAGCAAGGGTGACGTGCTGCTCCTGTACCGGTTCATAGACGGGCTGATGGAGTTGCCGAAGCCCCTGGCGCGGCAGTTCCACCGGGAGTTGATCGAGTACGAGGAGGAAAAGAAAATGCCATTCATAACAACGGCTGAGAGAATCGGGATTGAGAAGGGAATCCAGCAAGGAATCCAGCAGGGCATCCAGCAGGGCATTCAGATAGGCAGGAAAGAGGGGGAACGCAAAGGGGAACGCAAAGGATTGCTCGAGGCCATCGAATTGGGCCTGACGCTCAAGTTCCCGGACAGAGGTTTGCGGGTCTACCCGGAAATCAGCCAGATCGAGGACGTTGATATGTTGCGGATGATAGTTAAGGCCATCAAGATGCACGATGACCTGAACAGCATCCTGACACTTGCCCGACAGCGGGCCAAAGCGCGAGCGGAACGGCCGACCGACGAAGAGGGCGAGGCGGATTGAGACGCGAGAGTGACCAGATGCCATTCATAACTACGGCTGAGAGAATCGGTATCGAGAAGGGAATCCAACAGGGCATTCAGATAGGCCTGAGGGAGGGGGAACGCAAAGGATTGCTCATAGCCATCGAATTGGGCCTGACGCTCAAGTTCCCGGACGAGGGCTTGCAAGTCTATTCGGACATCGAACAGATCGAGGACGTGGATGTGCTACAGGCAGTCGTCAAGGCTCTCATGGCGTATGATGACTTGGACAGCGTCATAGCAGTTACTCGACGGCAGGCCGGAGCACAAATGGCTCAACCGACTGACGGAGCCGGCGGGGATGGGTAATGGGTAAACTGACACGCTTCGAGTCGCTGGCCGAACGGCTGGTGGAAGGCACTTTCGCCCGCCTGTTCGCCGGGCGGCTGCGTCCGGCCGAGGTCGCCGCCCACATCGTGCGGGCGATGGAGGATCAACAGGTCAGCGGGCCGGGGGGTATGCCGCAGATACCGACTCACTATCGGGTCTTCCTCCACCCCGACGACCATCGGGTGCTGGCTCTCGAAAAGCCCCATCTGGCGGAGGAGTTGAGCCGTCACGTGACCGAGTTGGCGATTCGGGCCGGGTTGCTGCTCGACGGGCTGCCGGTGGTGGACTTGCAACCGTCCCCCGACATCCCTCTCCACCAAGTGCGCGTCGAGGCGCAGTGGCCGCCCGCCGAGGATGTCGGGCGTACCCGCGAGATCGCCGAGCCGGATGCCGTGTCGGACGAGGCCGCTGCCATCCCGCCACGCGGCCAGCCTTTCCTGATTGTGACCGGTCAGCGCCACATTGACCTGGTGCAGGCGGTCGTCTCCATCGGGCGGGCCCTGGACAACGACGTTATCATCGAGGATACCCGCGTCTCCCGCCATCACGCCCAGTTGCGCCGCCGGTACGGGCGTTACGTCCTCTACGACCTGGGGAGTGCGGGCGGGACGCAGATCAACGGCTATCCGGTCGAGGAATGCGTCCTCCAGTCCGGCGATGTGATCTCCCTCGCCGGAGTGCAGATCATCTACGGGGAAGACCCTCCGCCGCCGGTGCCGCCGCGCACTCACGAGGATACCCCTTTGCTCGTCACCGCTGATGACTCGTGATGGACGTCTGGCTGCTCATCCTGCGGCTGGTGCTGGCCGGGCTGTTGTACGCCTTTCTGGCGGCGGTGATGGTGTTCCTGTGGCGCGACTTGCGTCGGGAGGAGGCGGCTCCGACGCGCGTCAACGCCCGTCTCGTCGTCCTGGACAGCGACGATGAACGTTTGGTGGAAGGAGAGGTGTTCCCCTTGCAGCCGGTCACGTCCATCGGGCGGTCGCCGGGGAACACCGTCGTGCTCCCCGATACCTACGCCTCGGCTCATCACACCCTCTTGACCTGGCGCGAAGGGCAGTGGTGGCTGGAAGACCTGGACAGTCGCAACGGGACGTTCCTCAACGAGGTGGCCATCTCCGCGCCGACCGTCGTCAGCGCGGGGGACGTGATCGTCATCGGGCGCACGCGGTTGAAACTGGAGTTGGGCGGATGAGAGGAGAGGCGAATGTCACCCACAATAAGAGCGGCGGCAATTCAAATGGATGCGAATCTTGCACCGACGCCCGAACGTCTCCGGCGAGCCGAACGACTGGTCAGGCAGGCTGCTCAGGCAGGAGCCCAGTTGGTGGTTTTGCCGGAGTTGTTCAACACCGGCTATGGATATACATCTGAGAACTTCCGCCGGGCAGAACCGATTACCGGACAAACCGTAACTTGGTTGAGGCAAACAGCGGCTGAGTATCACGTCCACTTGGCCGGTAGCCTGATGCTGTTGGATGAGGGGGAGATATACAATGCTCTGCTCCTGCTGGCACCGGATGGGCGAATGTGGCGCTATGACAAGCGGTATCCCTGGGGGTGGGAACGGGCCTATTTTCGAGGCGGGAAAGGGATCACCGTCGCCCAGACCGACTTGGGGGATATTGGGTTGATGGTCTGTTGGGATACTGCCCATCGTGATCTGTGGCGAGAGTATGCCGGTCAGGTCAATCTGATGGTGATCAGCAGTTGCCCGCCGGATGTGACAAACCCGACCTTCGTTTTCCAGAGTGGCGAACAGGTGACGTTCGATGATTTTGGGAGAGTCGGGGGACTGTTGAAGGACACGGGGCGGCTTTTGTTTGGAGAGATGGTCAATCAACAGACGGCCTGGTTGGGTGTTCCAACCGTGCAAACCGTGGGGACCGGTCATATTCGGACGGCGCTCCCGAATGGATTCTTATCCATGCTTTCGTTTCTTCCGGTGGCCCCCAAACTGATCAAATATTTGTCACGAGGGCGCGACATCCAGGTCGAGTGTGATTTCATTCAGGGGTGCAAGATCGTTGATGGCGGCGGCAACGTCCAAACGGAGTTGGAACAGGCGCAGGGGGAAACGTTTACGGTGGCAGAGGTGGTCTTGCCGGACAGGAAAGCACAACCGAATCGCCCTCAGCCAAAGTCGCTTTTGCCGGGGGTGACATATCTTTCCTCTGACATTGTGCTCCCGTCGTTGATGCTTCCGATTTACCGTCGAGGTGTGCGTCAGGTTCTTGGAGGAGGATGATGCACCACTTTGTATCGTGAGACGTTGAGAAAGAATGAATCGGCCACGCGAACAGCGGGCAGGAGGTAATGAGGTGGAGTACGAGGAACTGCTCAAGGCATCCGAAGCGTTGCTTTTCTCTCCCGAGTTCGAAGAACTTGAAACCCGGTTGGCGTTTCCTGAGCCAAACATCTGGCAAATCCTGGGCATTTCGCGTAAGGAAACGCTCGTTACTCGCTTCCTAGCTTGGCTCCTCAACCCTCAAGGGCAACACTCTTTCGGAGCGCGTTTCCTGAAAGAATTTGTTGTAAAGGCACTTCAGACTGGGAGGGGAAGGCGGGTAGACTTGTCACCGGTTGAAATCGCGGTGATGGATTTGTCTGTTGCAGAGGTGTATGTAGAACGGTGGCTGGGTAGGCGTAGATGCGATATTCTTGTTCAGTCTGAGCAGAATGGTTTTCTATGCCTTGTTGAGAACAAAGTGGGAGCGAGAGAGAGCGAAGGACAGACAAGGTACTATTATGAGCGCAGTTTTGTCGAGTTCGCCGAAGAGGCTTACCCGAAACGAGTTTATGTCTACCTCTCGCCAAATGGCACTTTGCCTGAAAGTGAGCATTTCATTCCCGTATCGTATCAGGCAGTTCTGGATGGATTGAACGAGTTGCAATCTGATCAACAAATCACTGAAGTGGAGAGATTCTTGCTACGCCAGTTCCAAGAGAGTTTGCGAAGGAGTGTTGTTATGGATCGGAAAACACTTGACTTAGCCCAGGCGATCTACGATAAATATGGGCCTCTCATCAAATTTGTCTACGAGAACGCGGAAAAAACTGAAGCAGGCGTTGATACCGTTTGGGATGGAAAGAGTTGGTTCTTTAATGTTGGAGAAGTTGGGGAGACTCCCTATAGTTGGGATGACTGTCGCCAATATTCTTTTATCTGCGCTGGCGGTGGGAAGAGGTACCGCCAATTGATGCAGGACTTCAAGGAAGGTGACATCATCTACGCTTATGTATCTGGGAGCGGGTACGTCGGCATAGGGACTGTGACAAAGACGGCTGCACCCTTCCGAGAAGCCACGCTAAAGGATGGTAGAAAACTGCTAGATTTGCTGCGGGCAGGTGAATTGACCGGTAGGCATTATAACTACAGCGATGATGATGACACCTGCGATTGGATTGTCTTGGTTGAATGGGAAAAAGCGGTCGAGAAGAGCCAGGCTGTGCGGCTAGAGCCTATTGTACCGGCAACGGCCTCGCGGATTTACGAGCATCGTAAGGCACTCATCGAACAAGTGCGACAAGGGTTGGGAGTGTAAAGCCAGTGTTTGGGAGTTGTGGCGGTAGTCTAGCAATTGCCTCCAGCCGACGCCCATAGCCGGACACTCTCTAGTGCCGTTTTGGGAGCCATGGAACGGCTCAGCGCACCTGGTGGGTGAAGCGGGCTCCGCCGCCGCTCACATCGGATTGAAAACGCCATCTTCCCGCACCGATTATCTCACTTCAGGAGGTCGTTATGCTTCGTAGTCACATCGTCTTGCTCGGTCAGTTCGTCGTCGGCCTGACGCTGATGGCCTTCACCGGCCCGGCGTTGGCGGAGGAACCGGCCCCACCCGCTCCCTGGTGGGTCTGGGTGTTGGTAGTATTGGTGCTCCTCCTGTTGCTGCTCTGGTGGTGGCTGAGTTCCCATCCCCAAGAGCAGGGGCAGGAGGAGTTGCTCGTCCAGGCGGAAAGCGCGGAGGAGCCGGAGGAAGAGCCGGAACCGGAGCCGGCCCCCGAACCGGAACCGGTCGCTCCGCCGGAGCCGGACGACCTGCGGCGCATCGAGGGCATCGGGCCGAAGATCTCCGCGCTGCTTCAGGAGGCCGGAATCACCACGTTCGCTCAGTTGGCCGCGACCGACGTAGGCCGTCTGCGGGAGATCCTCGACGCGGCTCCCTTCCGCGCCCCGGCAGACCCCTCCACCTGGCCCGAACAGGCCGCACTGGCGGCCCAGGGCGATTGGGAGGCCCTCGCCAGGTTGCAGGACGAACTCAAGGGCGGGCGGCGAGTCTGATTCCCCTTGATGAGATTCATCCGTCTGATACCGGTCGCATTCCTCATCCTGCTGACAGCCTGCGGCCCCATCGTCCCGACCGAGGAGGGCGTCACCGTCACCCTCATCGCCGACGGTGAGACCCGCGTCCTGACCACCACCGCTCTCACGGTGCGCGACCTGCTGGACGAGGCCGGTCTGACCCTCGACGCCGACGACCTGGTGACGCCCGTCGAGCCGACCCTCCTCGCCGACGGGATGATCGTCCGCGTCGTCCGCGTCGAAATCCGCACCGAGACCGAGCAGCGGGAGATCCCCTTCGAGCGGCGCACGGTGCGCGACGCCTCCGTCCCCGTCGGCGAGACTCGCTTGCTGGAACCGGGCATCACCGGCCTGGAGGAACTGACCTATCGCGTCCGCCTGGAGGATGGCGTCGAGGTGGAGCGGCAACTGATTCGCCGCGTCGTGCTGCGGGAGACCCGCACCGAGGTCATCCTCGTCGGTGCCCAGGCGGAGCACAACTCCGTCCCCATCAGCGGCACCATCGCCTACCTGTCCGACCGGAACGGCTGGGTCATCCAGGTCGCCAGCCCCAACCGCCGCCGTCTCACCCACACTGGCGACCTGGACGGCCGCGTCTTCGCCCTCTCGTCCGACGGCGGCTACCTGCTCTTCACCCGCGTCGCCACCGACTCCCTGAACTCCCTCTGGCTGGTGGAGACCGCCACGACCGACGCCGAACCGGTGCGCCTGGACGCCGCCGATGTCCTCTGGGCCGGATGGGAGCCCGGCTGTCAAGTCTCCTCCGGCGCGACCGGTTGCCGTATCGCCTACTCGACCGGCCGGCCGACCGAGAGCAGCCCCGGCTGGAAGGCGAACAACGACCTGTGGATCGCCCGCCCCGACCCCCGTACCGGGCGGCTGCTTGCCCGCCGAGAGGTCATCGAACAGAACGCCGGCGGGGCCTACGGCTGGTGGGGGACGACCTACGCCTGGCGGCCCGACCGTCACACACTGGCCTACAGCCGCGCCGACGAAATCGGGCTCGTCCGCGCCTACGACGGCCGCCGTACTGTCCTGGCTCGCTTCCCCCCCTACCGCACCTACGCCCCCTGGGTCTGGACGCCGACGGTCAACTGGTCGCCGGAGGGAGAGTTCATCGTCACCACATTGCACGGCCCCGCGCCCACCGGCGGCGACCCGGAGGACA
>JALWUZ010000012.1 GCA_027079895.1 Anaerolineae bacterium | reverse complement strand
GTCGGATTCCGGCCCATGTCGGGAGGTGGAGGCCGCGGTTGACTTGACCCGCTTGCCAATCCCCCGCTACCATCCCCGCGACGGCGGGCGGTACGTCACCGCCGGTATTGCCGTCGTCGAGGACCCCGACCTGGGCCGGAACGTCGCCTTCCACCGCCTGCTGGTGCTGGACGAACGTCACTTCGCCGCCCGGCTCGTCGAGGGGCGCGGGACGCACACCGCCTGGCGCAAGGTCGCCGGGGATTTGCCGGTCGCCATCGCCATCGGCAACCCCATTCAGGTGCTGCTGGCGGCGGCGATGAGCCCCCCGCCCGGCGTGGACGAGATGGGCATCGCCAACGCGCTCGCCCCTTTCACGCTGACGCGCTGCGCCAACGGCCTGGCGGTCCCGGCGGAGGCGGAGTTGGTGCTGGAGGGACGCATCACCCACACGCTGGCGGATGAGGGCCCCTTCCCCGACCTGACGGGAACGCTGGACAAGGTGCGCCGCCAGCCGGTAATCGAGATCGAACGCATCACCCACCGCCGCGACCCGCTCTTCCACGCCCTGCTGCCCGGCGGCCTGGAGCACAAGAATCTGATGGGCATGCCCCGCGAGCCGACTATCTTCGCCGCCGTCTCCCAGGTCTGCCGCTGCACGGGGGTTTACATCACGCCGGGCGGGGGCTCGTGGCTGCACGCCGTCGTGCAAATCGAGAAGCGGGACGCCGCGGACGGTCGCCGGGCGATCGAGGCCGCCTTTCGGGGGCACTCCTCGCTCAAGCACGTGGTGGTGGTGGACGGCGACGTGGACATCTACGACAGCCAGGACGTGGAGTGGGCGATCGCTACCCGCTTCCAGGCCGACCGTGACCTGCTGCTCTTCCCCGACCGGCCCGGCAGCAGCCTCGACCCGTCGGCGCGGCAGGTGCCGGGGCAGAAATCGCGCACGGCCAAGATGGGGCTGGACGCTACCGCCCCCCTGGGCGCGGCCCGGCGTGGTTACGAGCGGGTGCGCTATCTCTGACCCTCGTCAGTGGACGCCGCGTCCTGTGCTTGACACGGGGTGTGGCCGGTGCTAAAATTCAACGGCTGAATTTTGAGACAATCGAGGTGACAATGAGCGACAATGTGCTGAAAGCGGCCGTGATTGGCGTGGGAGCGATGGGACGCAATCACGCGCGGGTGTATCAGGAGATGGCGGATGTCGAACTGGCCGCCGTGTCCGACCTCTCCGAGCGAGCGGTGCAGGAGGCGGCCAGGCTGCGCGGCGCACGTCCGTACAGGGACTACCGCGCTATGTTGGAGGAGGTACAGCCGGATGTGGTGACAGTCGCCGTGCCGACCCAGGCCCATCATCAGGTGGTGCTGGACGCGCTGGAGGCCGGCTGTCACGTGCTGGTGGAGAAGCCGATCGCCGCCACGCTGGACGAGGGACGGGAGATGATCGCGCGGGCCGCTGCCCTGGGACGGGTGCTGGCCGTAGGGCATATCGAGCGGTACAATCCGGCGGTAATCGAGTTGAAGCGGCGGCTGGACGCCGGGGAACTGGGAGGCATTTTCCAAATCCACGCCCGGCGGCTGGGGCCGTTTCCGGCGCGGGTGCGGGACGTGGGAGTGGTGGTGGATTTGGCCCCTCACGACCTGGACATTATGCGCTATCTGACGGGCAAAGAGGTGGTGCGGCTGTACGCCGAGACGGAGCAGGAAATTCACACCGCCCACGAAGACCTGTTCTCCGGCCTGCTCCGGTTCGAGGACGGCATCGTGGGGGTGTTGAACATCAACTGGCTCACGCCGACCAAGATACGGGAGATCACCGTCACCGGACAGCGCGGGATGTTCCTGGCGAATCTGCTGACGCAAGACCTGTATCTCTACGAGAACGACGACGCCGGCGGGCTGGACTGGAACAATCTGCGCATCCTGCGCGGGGTGAGCGAGGGGCAGATGATTCGCCTCCGACTGCATCGCCGGGAGCCGCTGCGGGCGGAGTTGGAGGCGTTGGTCGCGGCAGCGCGGGGCGAGCAGTCCACCGTCGTGAGCGGCGAGGACGGTTTGACGGCCCTGGAACTTTCGCAGGATTTGGTGCGGTCGGGCCGCGAGCATCGAGTAATCGTGAAGAGGTGAGAGATGGATTTCGAGACGCTGTTGAAGCGGATGGAGGAACGCGCGGCCCGCCTGGTCGTCATCGGGCTGGGGTACGTCGGGCTGCCGGTGGCGGCCAGTTTCGCCCGGGTGGGGTTCGACGTGACCGGTTTGGACGTGAACGCCGAGAAGACGGCGATCATCAACCGCGGGGATTGCCCAATCGAAGGGAAGGAGCCGGGGCTGGCGGAGTTGGTCGCCGAGGTGGTGGCCGCCGGACGGCTGCGGGCGACGGGCGACTACGCCGTCTGCCGCGAGGCGGACGTGGTGCTGATTGCGGTGGAGACGCCGATAGACAGCATTCACCAGCCCCGCTACAGTGCGCTGCGTGCCGCCCTGCGGTCGCTGGAACCGCACCTGAAGCCCGGCGCGTTGGTGATCATCGAGTCCACCATCGCGCCGGGGACGATGGAGCGGCTGGTGCGGCCAATCCTGGAAGCCGGAGGGAAGCGGACGAGCGGGCGCGACTTCTACCTGGTGCATTGCCCGGAGCGGGTGATGCCGGGTATGTTGTTGAGGAATCTGGCCCAGATGAGCCGCGTCGTCGGCGGGGACACGCCGGAGGCGGCCCGGCTGGCGCAGGCGTTCTACCGGCACATCGTCGAGGCCGACCTGGACCTGGCGGATTGCGTGACGGCGGAGTTGGTCAAGACGGGGGAGAACGCTTACCGGGACGTGCAGATCGCTTTCGCCAACGAGTTGGCCCTGATTTGTGAGGGGGTGGGGGCCGACGTGTGGCGGGTGCGGGAACTGGTGAACAAGAGCCCCGGTCGGAACGTGCTCTATCCCGGCGCGGGCGTGGGCGGGCACTGCATCCCCAAAGACCCCTGGCTGCTGGCCTACGGCGCGAGTGAGATGGTGCAGGCGCGGTTGATTCCGGCGGCGCGGGCGGTCAACGACTTCATGCCGCTCCACATGGCGGATTTGACCGTCGAGGCGCTCGAGGAGGCCAGTCTGGAAATCGAGGGGGCGCGGGTGGCGGTGCTGGGGTACGCCTATCTGGAGAACTCGGACGATACGCGCAACTCGCCCAGCGAGATTCTGGTCAACCGGCTGGCGGAACTGGGGGCTACGACGTGCGTCCACGACCCCTGGGTGCGGGAGTATCAGGGCGACCTGGCAGAGGTGGTGAGCGGGTGCGACGCGCTGGTGGTGATGGTGGCCCACGACGAGTACCGCGACCTGGATCTGGAGTATCTGCGGGGGCTGGTCGCCCATCCGGTGCTGGTGGACGGGCGGAACGTGTTCCGACCGGAGCGGGTGTCGGCGGCGGGGTGGATCTATCGCGGCGTGGGACGGGGCAGACCGGGAAGTCGGGCCGGGGAGTAGATTGAGAAATACCGAGCCATCATCCGGTTCTGTGAGGATACACTGGCTGGACTCGCAGAAAACGGTGGAGATGTTGAGGGATTCCGCGCGGCGGATGAGGCAACGTCACCCGGAGATTGAACAGGTGCTCCTGTTCGGCTCGCTGGCGCGTGGCGAGGCCGTGCCGTGCAGCGACGCCGACCTCCTGGTCATTCTGTCGCAGGCCGACCGCCCTTTCCTGGAGCGCATCCCACGCTATCTCCCGACGGGTCTGCCGGTGGGGGTGGATGTCTTCCCCTACACCAGGGAGGAGGTGAGGCGGATGTTGTCCGAGGGCAATCTGTTCATCCGCCGGGCACTGGAGGAAGGGATGAGGCTGGCGTAGGACGCCAGGGTCAGGAATTGGTCCCAGGAGGAGTTCCTGAATGCCCGCTAACGACTGGCTGGACGGCTCTCTGTACCCCGACGTGGAGCCGCCGACGGAGTTGAAGAGCCTGGACGAGCGGATTGACTTCCTCGTCCGGCTGTGCGCTGCCTGGGATTTCGGGATTTTGCCGCTGCCGGAGACGGTGGCGGAGGTCAAGAAGCCGGAATGGCGCGAGGCGGTGGACAAGTGCCGCTTGCTCACGTCGTCGGCTTATCACTTGCTGCGTCGGTGGCACGGGCTGGAGAGGCTGCCGTATCTGGGGCGGAAGTTGGCGCACATCCAGAACGATCCGTGGCTGGAGTATGTGTGAGTCGGCGGCGATGGCTCGCTTGGAGGAGTTCAAGTCCCTGTGCCGGGTGGTGGAGCAACGGAGTTTCTCCCGCGCGGCTGAGTCGCTGGGTATCACTCAGCCGGCGGTCAGTATGCAGATCAAATCCCTGGAAGAGGAGTACGGCGTCCAACTGCTCCATCGGGGTGGGTTCGAGGTTCAGCCGACCGAAAGCGGGCGCGTCGTCTACGAGTCGGCCCGGCAGATAGTGGATCTGTACGAGCAGTCCCGCCAGCGAGTCCGCGAGTTACACGGGCACGTCGCCGGCCGGCTGACCATCGGGGCCAGCACGGGCCCCGGCGAGTACCTGCTGCCCCTGCTCCTGGGGCGGTTCAAGGAGCGACATCAAGAAGTCGAGGTCGCCCTGCACGTGGGCGACTCCAGCGAGACGATAGACGGCGTGCTCCGGCAGCGGTTTGCGCTGGGGTTCGTGGGAGTGGCGCGACGGGACCGCCACCTGACTTTCGAGCCTTTCGTGCGCGACCGGTTGGTCTTGATTGTGCCGCCGGGTCATCCCTGGGCTGCCGCGCGGAAAGTCTCCTACAAGCAGTTGCTCAACGCGCCGTTGATCTTGCAGCAGCGCGGTTCCGGCGCCACGGCGGTGTTGCAGGACGCGCTGCGGGAGTACGGCATCTCTTTCAACGAGTTGCACATCGTGGCGGAGGTCGGGCTCCAAGAGTCGGTCAAGACCGCCGTCAGGGCCGGGTTGGGGGTCGCCATCATCTCCCGACTGGGCGTCGCCGAGGAACTGGCCCGCGGCGTGCTGGTGGAGGTGCCGGTGGAAGGGGTCGAGTTGAACCGTCACCTGTACGCCGTCTATCGCCGCACCACCCCGCTGTCCAACCTGGCCCGCGCGTTCCTGGACTTCGCTCACCGCTCCGCCGCTGAAGTGCTCGGCTCGCTCGAGGCGGAGCGGCGATAAAGGTTCGTTATTTGCTTTCCTGGACTGCCTCCATTAGAATTGCCTCGACTAAATCTTGAGGAGGCAGGTCATGAGCAAAAGGTTCACGTGGTACGTTTCTATCGTTCTGTTGTTGACGCTCGGCGTCTCCCTGCTGGGGGGATGCAAGAGCACGCCGGAGATGAAGATCCGGTACGGGGGGCAGTATTACCCCGGCGAGTTTCTCCTGAAGGGCCATCCGCAGTTCTGGACGGATCACGGTCTGACCGTGGAGCACATTCTGTTCAGTTCCGGCACGGAGAACAATCAGGCCCTCATCTCCGGCGAGATTGACGTCAACGTGGGTTCGGACAGCAAGACGGTGGCCCTGTTCAGTGCGATGCCGGACCGGGCGTTGATCATCGGCACGGTTCAGCGGGGAGACCGCTACTCGACCATCGTCAGGGCGGACTCGCCGTACCAGACCTGGTACGACTTGAAGGGGCAGACCGTCGGCACGCGCTTGGGGACCGGCGCGGAGCAGGTTCTGTTGCGGTACTTCGACCAGGTGGATGATCTCTCGTGGGATGATTTCAACTGGGTGAACGTGAAGATCGAGGATATGATCTCCGCGTTGGAGAACGGGAGCATCGAGGCGTTCACCGCCTGGGAGCCCACGCCGGCGATCGCCGAATCCCAGGGCGTGGGGCGGGTGTTGCGCAGTTACGGGGACATCGCGCTGGTCCCGGTGTCCATCCACACGACCGTAGATTTCGCCAACAACAATCATCAGGCACTCGTGAACTTCCTGGCGGCCCACATTGACAAGGTGGAGATGATCGAGTCCGACCCCGACCAGGCCGCGAAGTTGGCCGCCGAAGCCGCCTCGGCGCAGGGGATAAACGTGTCCGCCGATGCGTTCAAGCGCATTTTCGAGCGGGTGGACTTCTCGCTGAAGTTCGACGAGCAGGTGTTGGCTTCTATCGAGGACACGGCTCAGTTCTTGCACGAGAAGGGCAAGATAGACGCCGTGCCGGAGTTCAGGTGGGATGGGAGTTTCTTGGAGGAAGCACAAAAGCAGTAGGGCGACCGGTAGCCGGTGGTGGCTGCCGGCGTTGCCGGTCGCTCTGTTCCTGGCCGGTTGGCAGTTACTTGCCGGTGTCAATCTCATCAATCCGTCGCTGTTCCCGCCGCCGACGGAGATAGCGAGCGAGTTGGCAGAGTTGTACACGAGTGGTCTGCCAACTCGTTCGCTGTTGATAGGCCACGTCACGGCCACGTTGAGCCGTCTGCTGGTGGCGTCGGTGATTGGGATATTGTCCGGGACGCTGGCGGGGGCCCTGATGGGTATCAGCAGCCGCCTGTACCGCTTCTTCGACCCGCTCATCACGGTGTTGATGCCGGTGCCGGGGATTGCGATGGCCCCGTTGTTCATCGTCTGGCTGGGGTTCGGCGACCCGACCATCATCGCGCTGGGCAGTATCGCGGCTTTCTTCCCGCTGGCGTACAACACGGCTGCGGGGGTGCGCAGCATTGACCCGCAGTTGGTGCGGGCGGCGCGGATGATGGAGGCCGGCAAGGGGACGCTGCTCTTCGACGTGTATCTCCCCTGGGCCGCCGGGTACGTGTTGGTGGGCGTCAAGTTGGGCCTGGCCCGTTGCTGGCGGACGATTATCGCCGTTGAGTTCATCGCCGCCGCCAGTTGGGGACTGGGTTATATGATCTGGGATGCCGCCGAGTATCTGCGGGCCGGGGTGGTTTACGGGGGGATTTTCTTGCTCATCATCATCTATTTCGTCATCGAAAAGGGGTTGGTCAACACACTCGAAAAGTTCACCGTCGAACGCTGGGGGATGGTGCAGAGATGAACGGCGATTCCGGTCGCGCAGCCGCCAAGAGCATAGTCGAGTTCCTGTTTCCTTTCCTCGTCGTCGGCCTCCTGTGGGAACTGGCGGTACGGCTGCACCTCGTCGGGATGGAGATGCTGCCGTCCCCGTCGGTGATCGTCGGCAAGTTGTGGACGTTGACCATCAGGGGGGTGCTGCTCCACCATCTGGCCAGCAGCCTGTACCGCCTGGCCATCGGGTACGTCCTGGCGGTGGGACTGGGCATCATAGTGGGGGTGGCGCTGGCGTCCCGTCGGCTGCTCCGGGAGATGTTCGCGCCGGTGCTCAGCATGCTCATTTCGGTGCCGACTATCGCCTGGGTGCCGGTGTTGCTCATCACGATGGGGCTGGGCGACCGGACGGTCATCACGGCGGTTTTCCTGGGCGGCTTCTTCGCCATCACTTACAACACGATGCGCGGTATCGAGATGGTGAATCAGGGGCAGTTGAACGCGGCGCGGATTATGGGGGTGAGCGGATGGCGGCTGTTCGTCGAGGTGTTGTTGCCGGCCTCGCTGGTCTCGGTCATCACCGGATTGAGGCTGGGGATTGGGTACTCCTGGCGGGCCCTGGTGGGCGGGGAGATGCTCTCCGCGCTGGTCGAGTGGGGAATCGGCAAAATGGTCTATCAGGCCCGCTTCTGGAACGACGTGGCGGTGATGTTGATGGGGCTGCTGATTATCGGGTTTTCCGGCTTCCTGCTCGACCGGGTGTTGTTGAAGTGGTTGGAGCGGGAGACGGTCGAGAAGTGGGGGATGTTGGCTAAACGGTAGGCGATTATGGGCAAAGCGATCATCGAGGTGCAGGACGTACACAAGGTTTTCGACCAGGGCGCCGCTCAAGTAGAGGCCCTGGGGGGGGTCACTCTCGACATCCACGAGGGGGAGTTCACCGTGTTGATCGGCCCTTCGGGGTGCGGCAAGTCCACCCTGCTCTACCTGATGGCCGGCTTCGAGCAGCCGACGGCGGGCCGCATTCTGTTGGACGGTCGGGAGATAGCAGGGCCAGGGCCAGATCGGGGGTTCGTCTTCCAGGATTACGCGCTGTTCCCCTGGAAAACGGTGTTGGGCAACGTGATGTTCGGCTTGATCCACAACGGGTGGAGCAAGTCCGAAGCGCAGCGGGTGGCTCAGGAGTACATCAACCTGGTGCATCTCGGCGGCTTCGAGAACGCTTATCCCCATACCCTCTCCGGCGGGATGAAGCAGCGGGTGGGAATCGCCCGCGCGTTGGCTTACAACCCCAAGGTGCTGCTGATGGATGAGCCGTTCGGGGCTCTGGACGCCCAAACGCGCAAGCATATGCAGCGGGAGTTGGTGGACATCTGGGACAAGACGCACAAAACGGTGGTCTTCGTGACCCATAGCGTCATCGAGGCGGTCTTTCTGGCGGACCGCATCGTCGTGATGACCGCCCGGCCGGGGACGGTGAAGGGGATCGTGGATGTGGATATGGCCCGTCCCCGCGATTACACTGGAGAAGCGTTCCTGGCCGTCCGCCGACGGGTGCTGAATCTGTTGGAGGAAGAAGTGGAAAAGGAGATTCGGCTGCAAGAGCAAGCCGGTGAAGTATAGCCTATCGGAGGGACGAAGATGACGTTGAAACCGTTGAAGATTCTGGTGACGGCCTGTGGTTGTCCGGGGGCGTCCACGCTTATCCGCATGCTGCGGCAGAACGGTGAGCGCGAGGTGGAGATCGTCGGCGTGGATATGGATCACGAGGCGATCGGGCGTTTTCTGGCCGACCGGTTCTACACCGTCCCGGCGGCCTCCGCCGATGATTACATCGAGCGGATGCTAGAGGTAGTCAGGCGGGAGTCGCCGGATGTCTTGTTCCCGGAGAGCAGTTTCGAGGTACCGGTGCTGGCCCGTCACAGGGAGGAGTTCGAGGCTCTGGGAACGCGGGTAGTGGTCTCATCGCCGGAGAGCATTGACCTGGCGAACAACAAGTATCTGATGTACGAGGCGTTGAGACAGGAGACGGATTTGCCGCTGCCGGCATATCGCTGGCCCAAGAGCCTGGATGAGTTCATCGCGGCGGCTCACGAGTTGGGATACCCTGAGAAGGCAGTCTGTTTCAAGCCCCACGTGGCGAAAGGGAGCCGGGGGTTTCGGATTATGGACGCTTCCATCAGCCGCCGCGACCTGCTGATGAACTACAAGCCCAACAGCCGCTATATGTCGCTGGACGAGTTCGTCACCATCTTTCGGGATGAGCCGGATTTCCCGGACTTCATCGTGATGGAGTTCCTCACCGGTGGCGAGGTGACGACCGACTCCATCTGCCTGAACGGGGAGGAATTGGTGACGACGGTCAAAACGGTCGAGCAGGCCCGCTGGGGGGTCATCGTGCGCGGTGAGTTGATTCGCCGCCCGGATCTAATCGAGCAGACGCGGGAGATTCTGCGGGTCATCCCCCTGAGTTACTGCGTCAATTTGCAGTTCATCGGCGACCGGCTGATTGAGATCAACCCGCGCGTGTCCAGTTTCATCTACCAGGATGATTTCATCGCGCCCTACGTGGCGGTCAAGTTGGCGTTGGGGGAGATCGGCCCCGACGAGGTACGGGCTTATCGGGAGCGCATTGCCTACGGTCGGCGGATGGTGCGGTACATGGATCAGGTTTTCTACGGCGGAGAGGCTGTCGGCCGCTCGTAGGCTTGACAGGGGGTATCCCTGTGTTAAAATTCAGTCGCTGAATTTTGAACGGGGGTAGGCGACTGCGTGACGAGGAGCAAGGCGATGGGACAGGTAGACCAGGCTGTTCTGGACGAGATTGTCCGGCGCATCGTCGAGGTGGCACAGCCGGAGCGAATCATCCTGTTCGGCTCCGCCGCACGCGGAGAGATGGGGCCGAATAGCGACGTGGATCTGCTGGTCATTAAGTCAGGCGTGACCCATCGCGGGGAGTTGGCCGGGGACATTTATATGAACCTCATTGGAGTGGGGCAGCCTGTGGATGTCATCGTCGTCACTCCGGAGGATGTCGAGAGATACCGCGACTCCATTGGATTGGTCATCAAACCGGCGATGAAAGAAGGACGGGTGATCTATGCCGGCTAAGCTAAGACTTGTGCAGGGCAAGCGTTTCCCTCCTGATGACCCCAGAGAGTGGCTCAACCGTGCTAGGAGCAATCTGGTACAAGCGCGGGCACGGGTGGAAGGTGTCTACTTGGAGGATATGTGTTTTGCCGCTCAGCAAGCAGCGGAGAAGGCCATAAAAGCAGTGTTGGTTCTCAACAGGGTGGGATTCCCTTACATCCATGATATCGCCAACTTACTTGAGCTTGTTCTGGCAAAGACACGATACGATGTCCCCCCAGAGGTACGTCGGGCTGCACGCTTGACCAGATACGCGGTGGTGACACGCTATCCTGGGTGGCTAGAACCGATCACCGAGGGGCAGTATGAGGAGGCTATCAATATCGCCGAGGCGACCGTCCGTTGGGCCGAGGACATCATCGCGCGGGATTTAGCCGGTGAGCGCGGTGGTGAGGATTAGCATGGAACTAAAGCAGGAAACTCTGGACGAGGTAGCCCGGAGCACCGGTCAGGGGCGGTACCTGCAACAAATCATTTCCCTACTGGCTCAGGGATTGAAGGAGCGCCGGTGCGAGGTATATCTGTTCGGCTCCAGGGCCAGCGGGGAGCACTCCGAGGCTTCCGATTTCGACATCATCGTCTTTTCCCCCGACGATGTGACCAGGGAGTTGAGCCTGATTCGCGAACGCCTGGAAATGTCCAACATTCCATTTCTGGTTGATCTGGTGGATGGCAGCCGCACGTCGCCAGAGTTTAGCACTCAGGCGCGGGAGAAGGGCCGTTTGCTATGGAGCAATTAGGTAAGCGTAGCGATTTCCCGGACGTGAGGGAAGCAAGGAGGGAAAAATGAAGCCGGTTATGCGAGAGTTCTATGTGATCATTGAGCGTGATGAGGATGGATATTATGTCGGCGAGGTGCCTCAGCTACGGGCCTGTTACAGCCAGGGAAAAACACTTGATGAACTGATGGCGAATATGAGAGAAGTTATTGAACTTTGTCTCGAGGAAGAGATGGATGAGTTAATGCCGGAAGTGGTAGGCATTCAGAAGGTGACCGTCTGATGCCAAAAAGATTACCCGTGTTGAAAGCCGCAGAACTCATACGTGCTCTTGAGAGAGGGGGCTTCCACATTGTTCGTCAGAAGGGTAGTCATGTGCGAATGATGCATCGAGACGGACGGGTGGTTACTGTGCCTGTTCATCCGGGGCGGGATATAGGGCGCGGTTTGCTGCGTAAGATAATCCGCGACGCAGAGTTGACACGCGACGAATTTGTGGCGTTGTTGGAATGACTCAATGTATCGAGATCGCACCATCGCCATAGCCGTGCTGGGCAATGACAGTACGGGATTGCCCACAAGTGATCGAAATGTCCAACATTCCATTTCTGGTTGATCTGATGGATGTCAGCCGCACGTCGCCAGAGTTTAGCACTCAGGCGCGGGAGAAGGGCCGTCTGTTGATGGCCGCGTCGAATCCCAGGTGATGGGTCGTGGCACGTAAACAAGAGACAAGTCTGGCCGAACGCACTGTAACCTCCGCCTCGTGGAACATTGTCGCCAGTTTGGTGAAGGTGGTCGTGCTCTTCATTCGCTCCGTCCTGTTGGCCCGTTGGCTGCCGGTGGAGGCGTTCGGTGTTTATGCTTTGGCGAATTCGATTACAGCCCTGACCGCTCCCTTGCCGAACTTCGGGATGGAAAGCGCGTTTCTGCACCGTGCGCCGGAGACCGAGGACGAGGAGCACGCTGCGGCGGTACATTTCACCCTCAAAACTATTTTCACCCTGGTATGGGCCGGTGCGCTGGCCGTCGGTATGTTGGTGCTGGCTGAGAAGGCCGACCGAATCGTCATGCTGGCGATTGTCGCCGTTCGGGCCGGTATCCAACTGACGGAAACTCCCCGGTTGATTCTGACACGCCGAGTGGTGCATCGGCGGCTGGCTGTGATACAGTTGCTCAACGCTATTTTGTCCACTGCGATTGCCCTCGGCATTGCCTCCTACAAGCCTACTGTGTGGGCATTGGTGGCGACCGACTTGGTGATGCTTCTCCTGAGTTTTCTTGCCTTGTACGTGTGGCGTCCAGTGTGGCGCCCGCATTGGGCCTGGGATTTGAGGGCCACCCGCTATTTCTTGAGTTTCGGCGGCCGGGCGTTCCTTGCGACGTTGCTGGCACGGGCGTTGGAGCGCACCGACGACCTGTGGACGGGGCTCTTCCTGGGGAAAACCCCGTTGAGTTTCTATTCTCGCGCTTACCGTTTTGCCAATTACCCCCGTACCATCTTAGCCACGCCTCTCAACACCGTCGCCGGGGGCACTTACGCTGAATTGAAGGAGACCCGAGCCAGCCTTTCACGGGCCTTCTTCCGCGTCAATGCTTTCTTGGTACGCGGCGGCTTCCTGCTGGCCGGGTTGCTGGCCCTCGTCGCGCCGGAGTTCATCCGCCTTTTGCTGGGCGAGAAGTGGCTCCCAATGCTGGACGCTTTTCGCTTTATGCTGGTCTACGCTTTGTTTGATCCCATCAAAGTGACGGTCGGCAAACTGTTCGTGGCGGTAGGAAAGCCGGAACTGATAGTGAGGGCTCGCTCTATCCAATTGGCTGTGATGGTGGCCGGATTGTTTTCACTGGGGATTCCATTTGGCATCACCGGGGTTGCACTGGCCGTGGACTTGATGCTGGTTGTTGGGATCGCCATCCTGCTGTGGCAGGCCCGCGCCTACGTGGATTTTTCAGTCACACGGCTGTTCGCGGCCCCGCTGGCCGCCTTGGTGGCCGGATTGTCTCTTTCTCTGCTGGTTGTGAGCCTGCCGGGACTCGGCGGCTCTGACTGGCGCACCGGTTTGATGAAAGCGTTGGTGTTCACTGTGACTTATGGCATCTTTATGCTGCTTTTAGAACGTCGCTACATTCTAGAGGCACTCCGTATGGTGAGCAGCCGTCTCGTTGTGAGGCGGAGAAAGGGTTAGCCTATGTGCGGCATCTTCGGCGTCTGGCATCTCGACGGCAGCCCGGTACCCCCGGAGACCATCCGGCGGGCGACGACCACCTTGCGCCATCGGGGGCCGGACGATGAGGGCTACCTGTTCGTGGACACCGCCGCCGGGAGTTGTGACGAATACGGCGGTCGGGACACAGTCCCCGCGCTCCGTTTGCCTGACATCGCCCAGGCCGGAGACAGGCCGCACGACCTGGCCCTGGGTTTCCGGCGGCTCGCCATCATTGACCTCTCCCCGTCCGGCCACCAGCCGATGGGCGACGCAGACAGGCGATTGTGGATTGTCTTCAACGGCGAGATCTACAACTACCTGGAACTACGGGCCCAGTTGGAGAGCCTAGGGCACCGCTTCGAGACCGCCACCGATACCGAGGTGGTGCTGCACGCCTACGCCGAATGGGGGCCCGACTGCCTGGAACGGTTCAACGGGATGTGGGCCTTCGCCGTTTGGGATGGCCGTCGCCGCTGCCTGTTCTGCGCACGGGACCGGTTCGGCATCAAGCCGTTCTACTACTTCCACGACGGCAGCCGTTTCATTTTCGGTTCGGAGATCAAAGCCCTGCTCTGCGACCCGCACGTCCCCCGCGAGCCGAACCCGGCGCGGGTTTACGACTACCTGGCCCTGCGTTACCTCAACCGCACCGCCGAGACGCTGTTCAAGGACATCCAACAACTACCTGCCGCCAGTTACATGCTGGTGGACGGCGACGGAGTGCGGATCTCCCGTTACTGGGACTTGCACCCCGCTGCGCCGCGCCGTTCCGACCAGGAGTGGGTCGCCGAGTTCCGCGCCACCTTGCAGGACGCCGTCCGCCTGCGCCTGCGCAGCGACGTACCGGTCGGTTCTTGCCTGAGCGGCGGGATTGACTCGTCGAGCATCGTCTGCCTGGTCAACCAGTTGCTCCTCTCCGACGGCGGATTGGGCGTGGACACTCAGATTGGCGACCGGCAGAAGACTTTCTCGTCGGTCTACGACTATCCGGGCATCGAGGAGGAGCGGTTCATCGAGGCTGTCGTCGCCCAGACTAACGTCGAAAGTCACCGCGTCACTCCCCAGGCCGCCGACCTGTTCGCCATCGCGCCGCGCCTCATCTGGCATCAGGGGGAACCGTTCGGCTCCACCACCATCTACTCCCAGTGGCACGTGATGGAGTTGACCCGCGCCGCCGGAGTCACGGTGCTCCTCGACGGTCAGGGAGCCGACGAAATGCTGGCCGGATACTCACCCTACTACAGTTCTTTTCTGGCTGACCTGATTCGCACCGGGCGATTCGCTGCCCTGTGGCGCGAGTGGCGGTCATTCCCCCATCATCTGGGATTGCGGCCCCGCGCCACCCTCGTCGCTGCTCTGCGCAAGGTCGCCTTGCATTGGAGCGGACGACCGCGCCTGCGTTCCGCTCCCATCGCCCCGGAGTGGCTGAACCCCGCGCTGACCGACCATTACGCCCCTCAGCCGGAAGGGGAGCGCCACTTCCCCTCGATTCTCGACGAACATCTCTACAACTCCTTGACGCGCTCTTCCCTCCCCTCCCTGCTCCACTACGAGGACCACAACTCGATGGCCTTCTCCGTCGAGGCCCGCGTGCCTTTCCTCGACTACCGGCTGGTGGAACTGAGTTACCGGCTGCCAGCGCACCTCAGAATCAACCGCGGGACGACCAAAGTCGTGCTCCGCAAGGCCATGCGGGGTATCATCCCCGACCTCGTCCGACTGCGGCAGGATAAACTGGGCTTCCCGACCCCCGGCTCGTGGTGGTTTCGGGATGAGGTGGCCGACGAGGTGGAGCAGATCCTTCGTTCCCGGCGGCTCAGAGAGCGCGGTTACGTGCAACCGGAGGCGGCGTTGACTCTCTTGGAACAGCACAAGGCGGGACGAGTGCAGGCCGACCGTGCTCTATGGCGGATGGTCTGTTTCGAGTTGTGGATGCGGCTGTTCTTCGACCGGGATGACCCGACGGCCAAGCCGTGACATGCGGAGGAAACGCGGTGAAGATCTGCATGCTCGTCCTCAACAAATTCACCCACGATACCCGCGTCTACAAAGAGGCCCATTCACTGGCGCGGGACGGTCACGATGTGACGGTCTGGGCTCTAGGAGATGGCCGGCTTCCGGCACAGGAGAGGATGGGCGGCTTCACCGTGCGTCGGAGGGAGTTGCGCCTGGCACGCACCGCCTGGCGGGTGCCGGGGATGCTGCTTGCCGAGCAGATTTGGGCCCTGACCGCCGCACTGGTGCGCGAACGGGCCGACGTCTACCACGCCCACGATGCCAACGCCCTCCTGCAAGCCTATCTCGCCGCCCGACTGACGGGAGCGTCTCTGGTCTACGACGCGCACGAACTCTGGAGTGGCGGCATCGCCCACAAGTGGACGGCCCGCTTGCGTCTCGCGGCTATGCAGCGCATAGAGGGCGCTCTCGCCCGCCGCGCCCAGGGGGTCATCACCGTCAACGAGTCCGTCGCCCAGGAGTTGCACCGCCTGTACGGAGTCTCGCCCGTCGTGCTGATGAATTGTCAGGAGTACGTAGAGGTCGAGAAAAGCGACCTCCTGCGCCGTGAACTGCACATCCCCCCCGACCGGCGCATCGCCATCTACGCCGGCTCCCTGACCGCCGGGCGCGGCCTGGAAAACCTCCTGGCCGCCGTTCCCTACCTAGAGCGGACGGTGGTCGTACTGATGGGGCGCGACCGGCTGAACGGCAAACTCCAACGCCTGAGCGAAGAGTTGGGCGTGTCCGACCGCGTCTACTTCCACCCGCCGGTTCCATCCGAGGAGGTGACGCGCTACGTCGCCAGTGCGGACGTGGGAGTTATGCCCACCCTGGCGATCAAACTCAGTTACTACTACGGCAGCGGGAACAAACTCTTCCACTACATCATGGCCGGCATCCCGGCGGCGGTCAGCGACCAGCCGGAGAAACGGCGCATCGTCGAGACCTACGATGTCGGCGTCGTCTTCGACGAGACCGACCCCCGCAGTATCGCCCAGGCCATCAACGACCTGCTCGGCGACCGGGAGCGGTATGAGCGAATGTGCCGTAACGCCCGTCGCGCCGCCCGCGAGGAACTGAACTGGGGAGTGGAGGAGCGGAAACTGCTCGACCTATATCGCTCCCTCGAGGCGGCGGGATGAACAAGCGCGTCGCCATGCTCGTCATCAACGCCTTCACCCACGATACCCGCGTGGAGAAGGAGGCCAAGACACTCGCCGAGGCCGGATACTCGGTCACCGTCTTCGCCCTGCACGGCGGTGACTTGCCGGAGACAGAGGAGCGGGACGGCTACCTGGTGGAGCGTATCCGGCTGCGCTCGCGGGGCTGGGGGGCTCACTTCGGCGTGCGGCTGCTCAAGTACCTGGAGTTCATAGTCCGCGCCGTCGCCCGTGTCGCCCACCTGCACCCGGCGGTCGTCCACGCCCACGACGTGAACGCGCTGGTGCCCGGCTACCTTGCCGCCCGCCGCTCGTGCGCCCGCCTGGTCTACGACGCCCACGAACTGTGGGCCGAGCGGCACGCGGTGCTCCTCCGGGCCGCCTGGGTGCGCCGCCTGGTGATGTTCACCGAGAGATTTCTGGCCCGTCGCGCCGACGCTGTCATCACCATCAACCCGCCCATCGCGGAACTGCTGGCCCGGCGGTATCGCATCGCGCCGCCGGTCGTGTTGATGAACTGTCAGGAGTATCGGCCCGTTGAGCGCAATGCTGTCTTGCGGGAGGAATTGCACATCCCGCCGGAACAGCGCATCGTTATCTATCCCGGCCTCTTCGCCCCTGGTCGGGGACTGGAGCACCTGATACGCGCCGCGCCGCACCTCGACCGGGCCGTCGTCGTCCTGATGGGCAAGGATCGGCTGAACGGACGGCTTCAATCGCTGGTCTCCCAGATGGGGTTGCAGGAGCGCGTTCTGTTCCGCGAACCGGTGCCGCCGGACGAGGTGGCCCGCTACGTCGCCTCCGCCGACCTGGGCGTGATTCCCACCCAGGACGTGGACCTGAGTTACCACTACGGCGCGGGCAACAAACTGTTCCACTACATCATGGCCGGTATCCCGGCGGCGGTCAGCGACCAGCCGGAGAAGCGGCGCATCGTCGAGACTTACGGCGTCGGCGCCGTCTTCGACCAGAGCGACCCGCAGGACATCGCTCGCGTCATCAACAGCCTGCTCAACGATCGGGAGCGGTACGAGCGGATGTGCCGTAACGCCCGCCGGGCCGCCCGCGAGGAACTGAACTGGGGGCATGAGGCCCGCAAATTGCTCACGTTGTATGAGCGTTTGCTGGAGAGCCGGTGACGACGCGCGTCACACGTCCGAGACGAGAAGGCGTGTACCGGCGGAAGCACCGTCAGCGTCGAGCAGACGACGTCCCACAGAACCGACTTGCTTCGAACACACCAGCAATGTTTGTTTGGGCAGAGCAGCCGTGATACAATAGCGACAATGTCTCCACTGGTGACGAGCACAGAGACAAATTGCAGATGGGGGGTAAGAAGGGAATGCCAAATCGCGCGTATGATTGGTTCAATCAATCACTGCGAGACTTGGAACAGGCGCGAGACTCGATGCGCGATGGGCGCCACGAGTGGGCCTGTTTTGCCGCCCAACAGGCGGCCGAGAAGGCGGTCAAAGCGCTACACCTGTATACAGGTCAGGAGGCGTGGGGGCACGTCGTGGCCCGGCTTTTGCGGGAATTGCCAGAGACGGTGTCGGTGCCAGAACAGTTGATAGAGCAAGGCCGCGTGCTGGACAATTTCTATATCCCTGCCCGCTATCCGAACAGCCACCCGCAGGGGGCGCCCTTTGAACATTATGGCCCCCTGCAAAGCGAGGAGGCTATTCGCTATGCCGGTGAGATCGTTGAATTCGTCCGTGCTCAAATGGCCCAGTGACCAGATGGTCGAGCGGGCGCTGCACCGGTGGGTAGAAGAAGTGCTCCGCCATCGTACAGATGTCGTTCAAATTGGCTACTTCGGCTCTTACGCTCGCGGTGACTGGGGCGTGGGGAGCGACCTAGACCTGATCATCATCGTGACCCATTCTGAGCAACCTTTCACACGACGGTCGGTCGAATGGGATACAACGGAACTCCCGGTGCCTGTGGATGTGTTGGTCTATACTGAAGAAGAGTGGCGGTCTATGAGCCAAAGACAGTTCCGGTTGCCAAAACAGGCGGTGAATTGGGTCTACAGGCATTGGAGAGCCGGTGACGACGCGCGTCACACGTCCGAAACGAGGAAAAAGAGTGAGAGCAATGGACATCTCTAAATCCGTTTTGATTCTGGCCCCCCACACCGACGACGGCGAGATCGGCTGTGGCGGCACCATCGCCCGTTTCATCGAGGAAGGGCGCAAGGTTTACTACGCCGCGTTCTCCACCGCCCGCACATCGGTGCGCCCGGAGTTCCCCGACAACATCCTGGAAATAGAGGTCAAAGAGGCCACCCGCGTTTTGGGCATCCTCCCAGAACACCTGTTCATCTACGATTTCCCCGTGCGCCACTTCCCAGAACATCGGCAGGAGATCCTCCAGATTCTCGTTGACCTCCGACGCCAACTCAACCCCGACCTGATTCTGGTGCCCTCCCCCCACGACATCCACCAAGACCATCAGGTCATCGCCGCCGAGGGATTGCGGGCCTTCAAGCGGCACACCGTCTTGGGCTACGAGGAGCCTTGGAACAACATCGTCTTCGAGACCCGCTGCTTCATCCCGCTGAAAAAACACCACGTGGAGCGCAAAATCGAGGCCCTGCATTGCTACCATAGCCAGGCCCACCGTGCCTATCTGGATGACGAGTTCGTCTGGAGTCTGGCCCGCACGCGCGGCACCCAAATCGAAGGCCGGTACGCGGAGGCGTTCGAGGTGCTACGATGGATTATGAAGTGACCGCTTCCCTGCAAGACCTGAACCTTCGACGCCGCCGGGAGCACCTCAAATCCCCCGCCGACGAAAACTTCCTGCTCGACCTCAACCTGTACCTGCGGGAGCGGGAGATACAACTCTACGGCGATTACCCGGAATCCTACCCGATCCTCTTCGTCCTTGGCGTGCCGCGTTCCGGCACTACCTTGCTGGCGCAACTGATCGCCCACAGTTTCGACATCGGCTACATCAACAACTTCATCGCCCGCTTCTGGCTCGCTCCGGTGACGGGCATCCGCCTCTCGAAAATCCTGTTCACCGAAAAGCACACCGACTACCAATCGCGGTACGCGACGACCGGCCACATCACCGACCTGCACGCCTTTGGCTACTTTTGGCGGCACTGGTTTCGGGCGGAGACGCTGACCGACTTCGCGCGGGCGCAAGAGCGGGCCGCCGAGATAGACTGGCCCGGCCTGCGGCGGACGCTGCTCAACATCCAACACGAGTTCGACCGTCCTCTGGTGTTCAAAAACCTCTTTGGGGGATACTACATCGAGCGGCTGCTGCGCCTTCTGGGGAAAGCGGTCTTCGTCTACATCGAGCGCGACCCGGTGGACAGTGCCATCTCCATCCTCAAGGCCCGCCGGGAGTATTACGACGACCCCAACCTCTGGTGGAGCACCGTCCCGCTGGAGTACGAGTGGCTGAAGGACAAGCCGTATATGGAGCAGATCGCCGGGCAGGTCTACTACCTGCGGCGGCTGTACCGGCAGCAGATCTCCGCCGTAGGACAAGAGCGCGTCATCTCGCTGACCTACCGGGAACTGTGCGCGAGCCCGACGGGCATCTTGCAGCGGATTCAGGAACGATGTCGGCAGTGGTTCGACGCAGAAATCGAGATGACCGCCACCCCGCCGGAGAGTTTCCCCTTCCGCACCTACGACGACCCGACGTCGCGGGCCGCGTTCCGGCGTCTGCTTGACCGGTTCGAGCGGGACGACCCGTAGACAGGACGAGTCCGATGAGCGTGACCGTAGCCGTCCACCAGCCGAATTACCTCCCCTGGGTAGGGTACTTCCACAAAATCGCCCAGGTGGACCACTTCGTCTTCTTGGACAGCACCCAGTACCCTCGTGGGAGGAGCGTCGCCAACCGCAACCGCATCAAGACCGTTCAGGGCGCCCAATGGCTCACAGTGCCCGTCTCGCTGCCGAAGGGCACTCAGGGCAAGGCTTCCTACCTGGACGTCATCCTGCGCGACGACCGGTGGAAGAAAAAGCACCTGAAGACCCTGCGCGTCAACTACAGTCGTGCGCCCCACTTCCACCCCTATTTCGACCAGATTGCGGAAATCCTGCTCCAGCCCCTGTCTTTCGTGGAGATGAACATCGCCCTGATTCGCTACTTCCTCTCCCAACTGGAGATAGACACCCCGCTCCACCGCCTCTCCGCGCTGCCGGAGGTGACGGGACAGAAAAGCGAGTTGATCGTCAACATCTGCCGCCGCCTGGGAGCCGACACCTACCTCTCCGGCCAGGGAGCACGCAAGTACAACGACGAAACGTACTACGCCGCCAACGGCATCCGCCTGACCTACCAGGAGTTCACCTGCCCGGTGTACCCGCAGTTATTCGGCGAGTTCGTTCCCAATCTCTCCATCGTGGACTTGCTCTTCAACTGCGGGCCGGAGAGCAGGACGGTTTTGCTGGGGGAATGATGACGGCGGCTCGGGTGTGCGTCCTGACCTCGGTTCATTCGCCCCTGGATGGTCGTATCTTCCACCGCGAGAGCACCACGTTGGCGGAGGGCGGCTACCAGGTGACGCTGCTCGCTCCCTCCGACGACTGCCCCCCAGACAGAGACGGCGTCCAGTTTTTCTGCGTACCGCGACCGCGTACCCGTCGGGGGCGTCCGTTGGTGTGGCTGCGGCTTTGGCGTCGAGCGCTGCGTCTGCGCCCCGACGTGATTCACTTCCACGACCCGGAACTGCTCCTGCTCGTGCCCTGGTTCCGCCTGGCGTTCGGTCGCCGGGTCAAAATCGTCTACGACGTGCATGAGTACTTTGTGGACTCGCTGGCCGGCAAGTACTGGATTCCCCGGCGGCTGCGTCCTTTCGTCCGCTTTGTGGCCGGACTTTTGGAGCGGCTGCTGGTGCGCGGAGTGGACGGCATCGTCTGCGCGGTGGATGGACAGGCCGCTCTGTACCAAGATTTCGCCGGGCCGGTGGCCGTCGTCAGGAACCTCCCTCACGCCCGGATATTTCGGGACGCTCATCCCCACCCCGCGCTGGCCGGGGAGGGGTTCAAACTGATCTACGTGGGCTTGATACTCCCCAAACGGGGCATTGACGTCTTGCTAGAGATGATGCGCCGTCTACGCGCCGACGGCGTTCGAGGCGTGCGTCTGTTCCTGATTGGCCCTGACACCTCTCCGGCCTACATCGAGCACATCCGCTCCTTCACAGCGGCCCACCGCCTGTCCGACCAAGTGCATTGGCTGGGGAGAGTACCTCACGAGGAACTGAAACACTACCTGGTCGCTGCCGACGTGGGTCTGATACCGGGCCTCGTCACCCGGCAATACAAGAACCCCGGCCTCACTACCAAACTGTTCGAGTACATGCTCTGCGGCCTGCCGGTCGTCAGCGCGGACTATCCGCACCGCCGCGTCTACATCGAAGAGGCTGACTGTGGCCTGGTCGTCCCGCCGGAGGATGCCGCCGCCTGGGCCGATGCCGTCCTCTGGCTGCGCGACCACCCCGTCGAGGCCAGGGCGATGGGCGAGCGGGGCCGCGCGGTGGTGCTGTCCCGTTACACCTGGGAGCGGGAACAGTCCCGCCTCCTCTCGTTCTACCGCACACTGCTCGGCGCACCCCAGGAGCAGGGTCCCCAAAAACAAAACCCGCGCCATCCCTGACGGACACGCGGGCCTCCTACTGCCACCTGCAAACTTGCAAACCTGCCCACCTGCACACTTGCCACTTGCAAACCTGCCTACCTCCCCCCCACCTCCAAAAACCTCCCCTGTCCCGGCTGCGCCACCACCTCCCCGTCCCGCAACACCGCTCGTCCGCGCTGAAAACTCAACTCCGGCCATCCGAGAACCGTGCGCCCCTCGTAGAGCGTATACCCCGCCTTCGAGTGCTGATTCTCCGCCCGGATAGTGAACTCTCGTGTCGGGTCGAACACCACCACATCGGCGTCGGAGCCGGGCGCGAGCGTCCCTTTCTGCGGATACAGGCCGAAAATACGGGCCGGATTCTCGCTCAGCACCTGCACCATCCGCACCAGACTAATGCGTCCCCGATTCACCCCCTCATCGTGAACCAGCGGCAACAACGTCTCGATCTGCGGCGAACCGAACGGCTGGGCCAGAAAATCGCCGTTCACATCCTTGCGTTTGGGAGCGTGATCCGTCGCCACCACCTGAATCACCCCTTCGGCCAGCGCGTCCCAGAGCGCGAGCCGGTCCTCCTCGGTGCGGATGGGCGGCCCGATCTTCGCCAACGCCCCCCGCTCCTCGACCACCTTCTTCGTCAGCGTGAGATACTGCGGACAAGTCTCGGCATAGACCTGTTGACCCGCCTCCTGCGCCTCGCGGATATGCCGCAGTGCGCGGCGGGTGGTGTTGTGGACGATGTAGAGCGGGCAGCCCGTCACCTCCGCCATCCGAATCGCGCGGAAAACCGCCTCCTCCTCCATCGCCGCCGGCCGGGTCAGATTGAAATAGGCCGCCGAAGCGTCGGGGCGAGTGAGATACTTATCCTCCAGATAATCAATCGCCCCGCCGTTCTCCGCATGCACCATCACCATCCCCCCCAATTCCGCCAGCAGATCCATCGCCTTGACCAAGTGATAATCGTCCGTCGTCCACCCCTGCTTGATATAAGGCATGAAAAACTTGAACGTGCGCACCCCCAACCTCATCACCTGGGGAATCTCCGCTATCTGGCGTGACGCCTCGAACATCCCCCCGTGCAGCCCGAAATCGGTCAGCGAATGCGCCTGCCCGTCCTCCAACATCTCCTCCACCTTTTGCAAAAGACTGTCGCCGGTGCGGGCGTAGGCGTAGTGAATAATCGTCGTCGTGCCGCCGTAGGCCGCGACGCGGGAACAATGCTCGACATCGTCCAGATAGACCGGGTGGACATGCACGTCAATGATGCCGGGCAGGACATACTTCCCCTTCACGTCCACCACCTCCCGCGCCCCTGTGCGCGGCAGATTGGGCGCGACGGCGGCGATTTGCTCACCACGAATGGCTACATCGGCCCGCCGCACCCCCTCTCCGGTGACGACCAGGCCGTTGACCAGCAACACATCGAACTGCTCCATCAGCGTCCCCCTTTCGGCAGCGACCCCTCCACCGCCGCGATCATCCGCCGCACCTCGTCCGGCAGCGACACCTTTCGGCGGGCCCGATAATCGTAAGTCACGATCACCCCCTCGCCGATGGCCGCCACCTTCCCCAACTTATGACTGATGACGGCGTGCTCCATCGTGAACCGATCCTCTCCTACCTCCGTCACCCGCACGGCGACGGAGACCGTATCGGGATAGGTCAGCGGGACGCGGAAGCGGCACCCCACCGATGCGAGAATCGGCCCGATACCGCTGCGCTCCATAAACCGCACCATCCCGGCCTCTTCCAGATAAGCGATGCGCCCGCTCTCGAAATACCGAAAGTAGACCACGTTGTTGACGTGCTGGAAAGCGTCCATCTCCCCCCACAACACCGGGAGTTCGATGGCGACCGGATAAGGCTTCAACAGACGCTCAATCGCTTCCATCATCCTTCTCCCCAGGCCAGGCAGCGCATTCCATGCGCTGCCGTCGCGCTGCCTTCAACAGACGCTCGATCGCTTCCATCATTCCTCGCTCCGTTCACGGTGGACAAAAAACCTCCCGCCGATGGACGAACCGGCGGGAGGCCAACGCTCAATTTTCGCCGGATTCGGGCTCAGACGCGCCGCGCACCGCCGCCAACACCTTCTCCGGCGTCAGCGGCAGACTGTGGATACGCACCCCCAGCGCGTCCGCCACTGCGTTGGCGACCGCCGGAGCCGCCGGCGTCAGCGACGGCTCCCCGATTCCCTTCGCCCCGAAGGGCCCCATCCCCGTCCCCGATTCGAGCACGAACGCCTGAGTGATGGGGAGGTCCAACGCCGTCGGAATCAGATACTCCGACAGCGACGGCGTTTGGATGATACCCTCCTTGACCTGCACCTCCTCCATCAGCGCGTAACCGATACCCTGCGCACTGCCGCCCTGAATCTGCCCCACGACGGCGGCCCGGTTGATCGCCCGTCCCACATCGTGACAGGCCACCGACTTGAGCAGCGTCACCTCGCCGGTCTCCGTGTCAACCGCCACCTCCACCCCGTGCGCCCCGAAAGTGAAATCGGGGAAAACATCGCCCCGCAGATTCTCCGGGTCCAGTTTGGCGGTGAACGGGGCGCGGAACAGCGCCAGATTCGAGAGCGGCAGCCCGTCCGCCGCGCACATCCCCGCCAACTCCGCCAGCGGCAGCGCGTTCTCCGGGTCGCTTTTCACGAACACCTTGCCGTCCGCCAAGTCCAGATTCTCCGGCTCCTCCTCGAAATACTTGGAGGCCCGGTCGAGCAGCACCCGGCGCACGTTACTGGCCGCCATGTAAACCGCGTTCCCCGACATATACAACTGCCGGGTGGCGGTCGAAGTCCCGGCCAGCGGCGTCAGCGCGGAATCGGTGCTGTAAATCGTGATCTCCTCCAGCGGCACCCCCAGCACCTCGGCGGTGATCTGGCATAGACTGTTCACCTGTCCCGCCCCCAGGTCAGGGACGCCGCACCGGATGACCGCGCTCCCGTCCAACTCCAGCCCCACCCAGGCGCGGGAAGTGTCGTGGAACCAAGTGATGCGGCCATAACTCTGCCAGTAAGAGGCGAACCCCTGCCCAATCCGCACGTGCTCGTTGGGCGGCTCGCTCTTCTCCCCCAGAGCCTCCAACACCCGCGTCGCCGTCTCCTCCAACCAGGCCGCGCTCCTGATGACCTGCCCGGTGGTATTCCGGTCGCCGGTCTTGAGATAATTGACCCGCCGCACCTCTAGCCGGTCGAGCCCCAGCCTCTTGGCGATTTCGTCCATTTGCTGCTCGTAGGCGACCGCCGCCTGCGCCGCCCCGAAACCCCGGAACGCGCTGGTGAACGGATTATTCGTGGCGACGGAGACACTGTCCACCTTGAGATTATCCACCCGATACGGCCCGGTCGAGGCGATCGTGGCGTAGAGCAGCACGTAAGGACTGAGATAAGGATAGGCCCCGGCGTCGGAGACCATCGTAATCTCGGCGGCGGTGATGCGCCCGTTCCGCTTGACCCCCGTCCGGTGCGTGATGATGAACGGATGCCGTTTGGAGTGGGCCTGGATGGACTCCTCACGGGTATAGACCAGTTTGACGGGGCGGCGGGTATGCTTCGCCAGCAGCGCGAGGAAAATCTCGACGGTGATGTCCTCCTTACCGCCGAACCCCCCGCCCAACATCGTCCCCTGGACGTGAATCTTATTGTGCGGCACGCCGACGGCGCGGGCGATGCTGCGGAAATGCTCCACCACCTGCGTACAGACGCGGATATTGATGACCCCGCGCCCGTCCACCCAGGCCACCCCCGCCTCCGGTTCCAGATAAGCGTGATCCACGAACGGGACGCGAAAAGTATTCTCGACGATCTCATCGGCGACGGCGAACCCGGCCTCCACGTCCCCCTTGCGGATTTTCCAGCGGGCGACGATGTTATCCGGCTCGTAGACTACCGGCGCGCCCGGCTTCATCGCCTCCAACGGGTCGAAGACCCCCGGCAGCGGCTCATACTCAACCTCGATCAACTCCAACGCCCTCTCCGCCTGCTCCAGCGTCTCGGCGGCGACGAGCGCGATTGGCTCCCCGGCGAAGCGCACCCGGTCGGCGGCCAACACCGGCGCGTCCGACCCCTTCCGCTGCTTCTGTCCGGTCTGGCCGGGCATATCCGTGACCAGTTTAGCGTCCGGCAGATCATCCGCCGTCAGCACACAGACGACCCCCTCCAACGCCCGTGCCCGGCTCACATCCAGCCGCCTGATGCGGGCCGAAGCCTGCGTAGAGCGGAACACCTTTGCGTGCAACATATTCGGCATACTGAAATCCCCGGCGTAAACCAGCGCGCCGGTCGTCTTGCCCAAAGCGTCCACGCGGCGCAGCGGCTTGCCGACCACGCGCAACGGGGGGAGATTGACTTCCGGTAACGGTTTGGCTGTGTACATCTTTCCCTCCTGACCTACTGCCCCATCATCGCGCTGGCCCGCTGAATCGCCTCGATGATCTGGCCGTAGCCGGTGCAGCGGCACAGATTCCCCGCGATCGCCTCCCGAATCTCGTCCACCGTCGGGTGCGGATTCCGGTCGAGCAACGCCTTGGCGGAGATGATCATCCCCGGCGTGCAGTACCCGCACTGCGCTGCTCCGGTGTCGGCGAACGCCTCCTGGATAGGGTGAGGGTGCTCCATCGTCCCCAGGCCGGAATTGGTGATGATCTCCGCCCCCTCGGCCTGCCAGGCCAGCACCAGGCAACTGTTGACCGCCTGACCGTCGAGAAGGACAGCGCACGCGCCGCAGTCCCCCTTCTCGCAGCCGCTCTTGACATCGGTATACCCCAGGTCGCGCAGCGCACGGAGCAACGTCACGTTCGGCGGCAGAGCGACATAATGGGTACGCCCGTTCACCTTGAGAGTGATAGCCTTGACCTGCATATCGAATCTCCTTGCTCACTACTCCAACTGTACCCCCGTGACGGGGCTCAACACCCCATCATGGAGATGATACCGTTCCCCCAACGGGGCGACATCGAATGACGACAACCGCGCCAACGCCTGCACGCACCAGGCGAACAACGTTCTAAGCCAGGCACACGTCTCCGGGCGGGCCAGGATATGCTCCACGTCGAGGAGCGACAATATCCGCTCCCCGTCCGCCACCTCATCGAACGCCGGGTAGAGTTGCCTGAGCTCGCTCTTGGGATTGCGGATAGCCTCCACATCGCCTTCGTAATCCCGCAACGGCGGCTTCAGCCCCAGAGCCGCGTTGACCGCCTCGGCGTCGGCGAAATAGTAGGCTTCCAGCATATTGACCAGAAAATGCACTGCCGCTCGGCGGCGTTGCTCGACGTTCAACACAGCGTCAATTGCTTCCCTGTAGCGTTGGAAAATCTCCGCCGCCTGCCCTCGACGACGGCGTTCCAAGTCATCCACCAGCACCACCAGCCGACATCCGGCGGACAGATACCGTCGGGCCGGAAACCCGATTTCGGTGACATCCTTCGTGGGGATAACCTGCCCACTGCCGACTATCCGCAATCGTCGGCGTACTGAAGTGACCGGCCCCCGTTGACCGATTCGGCGAATCACCTCGAAGTGGCAGAGGCCGGTCGCCGCGAGCGAGCGGAACAACTTCGGCAAGTGTTCCTCCTCCGTCCTACCGGTCACTATCAGCCCGAAGCGGAGATAGAAGCAGGCCGCTTCCATTATCCCTCGCCCTCCAACCGGCTCTGCGGCGCGATCATCTCCGCCATGTAGAGCGACCCGATGGCGTACTCCGCCACCAAGTCGCCGACCTCCTCCATCTCACTGACCCGCGTGATGACAGCCCGCCCGTCGGGGGCGACCCGCGTCGCCAGAACCTCCTCCGGCGCGAACTGGCTGATGAGCACCGGCGAATGGGTGGCGATGAACACCTGCCGCTGCCATCCCGTCACGGCCTCCCTGACGGCCTCGGCGAAGACCGCCAGAGCGTAAGGGTGCAGAGAGATCTCCGGCTCGTCGAACAGGAGCAGCGATGGCCTCTCCCGCCCCTCGGAGAACAAGGCCGTCAGCAGCGCCAGGGCCTGGAGATACCCATCGGACACGTCGGACGCCATAATGGGGCGGCGGTGGTGCTCCTCGATGATACTGCCGTACACCGCATTGGGCCCCGTCTGCTCGATGAGCAAATCCCGGAAGCCCGGAAAGCCCCGCCGCATAAAGCCCATAATCGCGTCGTAACGCCCGTCAACGGCCCGCCGGTCGTGGAGATTGCGCAGGACCGACCACAGATTCCGCCCGTCCTCCCATAACCGGACGTGGTGGCTCGACTCCGAACCGAACCGCTTGAGGCGCGTCAGATTGACCTGGCGCAGGTAGAAAAAACTGACCGACCGGAGCAGCGCGTCCAACTCGGCGGCGACGGCGTGCCGACCCTCGTCGAACTCCAGATAGCGCGAAACCGCCAGCCGCTCCGGCTCCCGGAGGGACACCGTGACCACCTCCCCGTCGGCGCGGTAAAACTCGGCCTCCTTGCTCCCGACCCTTCGCTCCACCAGGGGCGTCGTCTGCCCTCTGACCAGCAACCGCTCCCCGGCGAAGGGCACGATTCGGCCGGCGGAATACCCCAGGGCGACCCGATACACGAACGCTCCCGTTTCGAGGGTGATCGTGAGGGCTGCCTCCCCATTCGCGCCGTCCCACAGCGCACCGACGCCGTAGTTGCGGTACGACGACGCCCCGTCAACCCCCTGGACGGCGCAGTCGTGGACGAACCGGACGGCGTCCAACAGCGTGGACTTGCCGGACCCGTTGGGGCCGAACAGCACGTTCACCCCGCCGGTCTCGAGGGCGATATCCGCCAGCACGCGGTAATTGCGGACCCGTATGCCCGTCAGCCCCATACCTCACCCCTGCTCACGGGCGGCGAGCAACAACCGCCGCACCAGCGACTCCGACACCTGCCGCCGGTAGGCCGCCGACGCCCGGATGTCGCTGATGGGACTGGTCGCCGCGGCGGCCAGGCGGGCGGCCTCGGCGACGCGCTCCTCCGTCAGCGGATACCCCTCCAGCGCGGACTCCGCCTCGCGGGCCCGGATGACGCGCGGCGCGACCGACCCCAGCGCGATGCGGGCCTTCCGGCACACCCCCGCCGCGTCCTGCTCCACCAGCACCGCCACCGCCACCACCGCGATGGCGTCCGACTTGCGCAGGCCGACCTTGTAGAACGCCGTCGCGCTCCCCGGCGCGGGAATCGCCCACCGTACCGCCGTCAACAACTCATCCGGGCGGCGGGCCGTCTGCCGCACGCCGCGCAGGAAATCGTCCAGCGGCATAGTGCGCCGCCCGTCACGGCTGCTCAACTCCACCTCCGCGTCCAGCACCAACAGCGGAGGCGGCATATTGGCCGCCGGCGAGCCGTCCACCAAATTCCCGCCCACCGTCGCCCGGTTGCGCACCAGCGGATTGGCGAACACCCGGGCCGCCTCCCGCACCGACGGCGCGTACTCGGCGATCAGCGGCTCGTCCAAAATCTGGGCGATCGTGGCCCCGCCGCCGACCACCAGCCTATCCCCCTCCCGCCGGATGGCGCATAACTCGTCGAGATGCGATATGTCCACCAGCAGCGACGGACGGCGGCGACCGCTGCGCAGGTCAACGACTAAATTCGTCCCCCCGGCCAGCGGCAACGCCCCCCCCCTCTGCGCGGACAACATCTCCAACGCCTCCGGCAGACTGCGGGGCTGCAACAGATCGAACTCCGGCAACATCCTGTCCTCCTTATCTCGCTTGAGAATCCGGCCCCCTGTCAGGCCGTCCGGCGGGGGGAGAAGATCCGCATCAGCGCGTAGGCCAGCCAGCCGACGATCCACGCCGCGAGGAGCGTCCCCGCCAGAGCCACCTTCTGCTCGTCAATGATAGGCTGCACGCGCACGGCCTCCTCCGTCACCTCGACGACCGCCAGCGGCTGTCCCATCATCCCTCCGCCTCCCCCGCTCCCCTCATTCGCTGGCTGGGAAGGGCTCTCCTCGTCCGTCTCCTCCTGCTCCCCTGTGGAGGAGAGGACCGGCGCGGTGCCCGCCCCCATCCCGAAGCCGTAAGCGATCTTGGCGACGGGGATGATGGTGCGTCCCTCGACGGTCACGGGCTCGCCGAAGAGCGCGTTGACGCTGGCCCGCTCCCGCAAAGCGGTGAAAGAATCGAGCAACTTCTGAATCATCGCCTCCATCTCTGCCTCCTTAACTGAACTATTCCCTCCGGTACAACCGCACGGCCACTTCCAACAGCAGCGGGATGAGAATCGCCGCCAGCAACAGGCCGCTCAGCAGCCGGGCCGTCTCGTCCCGGATGGAGATTCGGCGTTCGCCCTGGTCGCCGCGTTCCACGATGGCGATGGGGCGCAGCCGGGCGACGGCCCACACCTGCGCCATCGTCCCCCGGCCGGTGAGCGACACCCGCCGCCGACCGGAGAACGTCACCTGGGCCAACGGGAGCAACTCCCGCTCCCCGACCCGAATCGGATCGCCGGTGATGACAGTGTTCATCGCAACAGACCCTCCTCTGCCAGCAACTTCCGCACCACGGCCACCTCCTCCTCCCGCGTGTGGGCTTTCCCGTCCAAACGGGCGTCCCGCAACGCGGACAACAGATGCCGGAAGAGCGGCCCGGGCTTGAGCCCCATTTCCTTCAAATCGTCGCCGGTCAACTCCGGCTCCACCGCCCGCCATTCCGTCTGATACCGGAGCAGGCGGCCTCGCAGCCGGGGCCGGTTGGTGGCGACCCAGGCGACCGCCAGAATACGGGCCGGATAGGGCCGCAGAATCCGGGCCGCCGCGCTGGCCTTCCGCGCTTTTCCCAGGCGCGGGAGGGCCCGTTTCAGTTCCGGCAGCCACCGCAGCGCGTCCCGGTCGGCGCGTGGGCCGTTCAACCGGTTGAGCAACCGCCCCAGTTCATCCTCGGTGAGCCGGTAGACCAGCAGGGCCAGGTACAGGAACGGCAGATCGTCATCGCCCAGGCCCCAGTCCGCCAAACCGGGGGAGGACGACCGGCTGCGGCGCAGAGCGCGATACTTCCGGCGCAGCCACTCGTCGCACTGCAGGCGGGGATGAATCTGCTCCAACACCCCCAACTCCTCCAACCGGCAGAGCGCACGTTCCGGCTCCGCCTCGCGGAAAATCAACTCCAACTCGTGGCGGATGCGGTCTCCGCTGACCCGCTTCAGCAGCGGCAGCGCGTCGCCGATCAACTGCTCACTGCGCGGGTCGAGGCGGAACCCCAGCCGACTTTCCAGCCGGGCCGCCCGCAACATCCGGGTCGGATCGTCCACGAAACTGAGACTGTGCAGGACGCGGATGACCCCGTTGCGCAGGTCGGCCTCCCCGCCGTAGAAATCCAGCAACTCCCCCCAATGGGCCGGGTCGAGCCGGATCGCCAGCGTGTTGATGGTGAAATCCCGCCGATGGAGGTCCTGTTTGATGGAACTGCGCTCCACCTGGGGGAGAGCCGTCGGGTGAGTGTAGAACTCGGTGCGGGCGGTGGCGAAATCCACACTGGCCGGTAGGGGCAACCTTTCTTGGGCCGGTGCAAGACCGGCCCCTACCGGTTGCCCGTCCTGGGCCGGTAGGGGCAACCCTCGCGGTTGCCCCCCCGCCGGTTGTCCCCC
>JALWUZ010000011.1 GCA_027079895.1 Anaerolineae bacterium | reverse complement strand
GGGACGGGCGCGGTGGGACGGCGCAAGGCCGTCCCCTACAACGGTTGCGCGGTGTAGGGGCTGTCCTTGCGACAGCCCCCCGAACGGCAGCCCCCACACGGCAGCCCCAGAATAGGAGATGAACGATGGACGACCGTGCGAAATTGCGGGTGTTGTTGCCGCACTGGATCGAGCACAACGGGGAGCACGCCGAAGAGTTCCGCAAGTGGGCGGAGCGGGCCCCCGGCGGCGTGCGGGAGGCGATTCTGGCGGCGGCGGCCCTGATAGACGAGGCGAGCGAGCGGTTGCGGGAGGCCGAAGCGCGGCTGAAGGAGTAGGCCAATGGCGGAAGAGGCCGACGGAACGGCAGTCGTGGACGTGGGTCGGTGGGGTTGGTACTCCATCGCGGTCAACGTGGCCCTGGCGACGATTGACCTCGGCATCGCTGTCGCCTCCGGCAGCCTGGCGGTGCGGGCGGAACTGGTACACAATCTGGTGGACTTCCTGGCCGCCGTCGGGGTGCTCGTCGGACTGAAACTGGCGACCCGCAAGAGCAAGACGTTCCCCTACGGGCTGTACAAGTTGGAGAACGTCATCGCGGTGGTGCTGGCGGTGCTCACCTTCCTCACTGCCTACGAGATCGCGCGGGATGCCCTGTTCGCCGCGGCGCACCGGGCGGAGGTGAGTCTGTGGATGCTGGCCGGGGTGGTGGTGACGACCGCCATCCCGCTGGTGTTCAGTCACTTCGAGTTGCGGGCCGGCCTGGCGGCCAACTCGCCGGCCCTGGTCGCCGACGCGAAGGAGTATCAGGCCCACGTCTTCACCACCGGCGTGGTCTTCGCCGCGCTGCTGGGACAGTGGTTCCACCTGCCGCTCGACCGGTTCGCGGCGTTGGTGATCGTCGTCGTCATCGGCAAGACCGGCTGGGAGTTGCTGAGCGACGGGATGCGGGTGCTGCTGGACGCCTCGTTGGACGCGGAGACGCTGCGCCGCCTGCGGGAGATCATCGCCGAGGACCCGGCGGTGGTCGAGGTGCTGGAAGTGACCGGGCGGAACGCGGGCCGCTTCCGTTTCGTCGAGGCGGAGATCACGGTGCGGGTGCGGGAGTTAGAGCAGGCGGAGACGGTCACGCGGCGGGTGGAGAGACGCATTCGGGAGGAAGTGCCATACGTGGACCGGGTGCTGATTCACGCCGAGCCGGTGCGCCGTACCCATTGCAAGTACGCCGTACCGCTGGCGGACACGTCCGGGGTGGTCAGCGAGCACTACGGGGACGCCCCCTACTTCGCCCTGGTGACGGTGCGGCTGAGCGACGGCACGGTCGAGGAGCAGCAGATCGTCTCCAACCCCTATCTGGCGGAGGAGAAGGCGAAGGGGATTCGGGTGGCGGAGTGGCTGCTGGGGTACAAGGTGGATGTGGTGCTCTCGCGGGCGGACGTGCAGGGACGGGGGCCGGTCTACGTGCTGGGCAACGCGGGGGTGGAGTTGCGTCGCACGGAGGCGGCGACGTTGACGGAGGCTCTGGAAGAGCAACAGCGAGATAGTGAAGAGGAGCGACAATGAAACAACTCATCGTTCTGAGCGGGAAGGGGGGAACCGGCAAGACGAGCGTCACGGCGGCGTTGGCGCACCTGGCCTCTCACGAGATGGACATCGTTCTGGCCGACGCCGATGTGGACGCCGCCAATCTGGAACTGGTGCTCGCCCCGGTCAAGTTGGAGGAGCACGTCTTCATGGGCGGGCAGATAGCGGTCATCAACGAGGAAAAGTGTACCGCCTGCGGCACGTGCTACGGGGTGTGCCGCTTCGATGCCGTGCTCCGGCCCTCGGAGACGCCGTTCACCTACTCCTACCGGGTGGACCCGCTGGCCTGCGAGGGGTGCGCCGCCTGCTACTACCAGTGCCCGGAGGACGCCATCCGCATGGAGGAGCAGCAGGCCGGAGTCTGGTTCCGCTCCGATACCCGCCTGGGGCCGTTGTTCCACGCCCACCTCTTCGCCGGACAGGAGAACTCCGGCAAGTTGGTGACGCTGGTCAAACAACAGGGGCGGCTGCTGGCTCTGGACATCGAGGCGGAGTTGCTGCTGGTGGACGGCCCGCCGGGGATCGGCTGCCCGGTGATCTCCGCCAGCGCGGGGGCGGATATGGCCCTCCACGTGGTCGAGCCGACGGTCTCCGGGGTGCATGACTTGGAGCGCATCTTGAGCACGACCGACCACTTCGGAGTGCCGTCGCTGGTGGCGATCAACAAGGCCGATTTGAACCCCGTCCGCGCCGACGAGATCGCCGCTTTCTGCGACGAGCAGGGCATTCCGGTGGTGGGGCGGATTCCGTATGACACCATCGTCACCGAGGCGATGGTGCAGGGGAAGCCGGTGACGGAGTACACCGCCGGCCCGGTGACGGCGGCCCTCAAGCGCGTCTGGGAGCGGGTCAAGGAGCATCTGTGGGAGGAGTGAGCGATGGTGGGCAAATTGCTGTCCTGGCCGGTACGGTGCTGCGTCTGGGTGGCGCGGACGGTCTGCGGCGGGTGCATCGAGGCGGCGCGGGCTGTCGGCAAGGGGATGGTGCGGAGTATGCACCGCGCCTCGGACGCCGCGCTGGACGTGGTCGAGGAAGGGGTCACGGCGGCGCGGGAGACGCGGGAGCGGGTGGACGGAATCAGGAGACCGGCGGCCGGGCACAGAAAATAGGAGCGCGAAATGGCATATCCAACGGCTTTGCACGAGGCGATCATCAAGCGGCTTTCCACCGTCATTGACCCGGAGACCGGGGCCGATGTGGTGCGCATGCGGCTCATCGAAGACCTGTTCGTTGAGGAGGACGGCACGGTGCGTTACAAGTTCCGCCCCTCGTCGCCGCTGTGCCCCATCGCTGTGCCGCTGGCGTTGACGGTGCGCAACGCGGTGAACGAGGTGGAGGGCGTCACCCGGCAGGAGATGACGGTGGTCGGGTACATCAAGGCGGCGGAGTTGAACATCTTGCTGCGAGAATTGGAGGCCCAGGACGAGCAGAAGCGGAATGAACAAAACGGAAAAGATTAACTTCGCCGCCGCGCTGTGGCACGGAGCGTTCCTCGCCCTGGGCGTGGCGTTGACGCAGCCCGACACGGTCATCGCCTCCTTCGTCACCGATTTGACCGGCTCGACGGTCTGGGTGGGGGGGCTGGCGACGGTGCTCTCCATCGCCGGGGGGCTGCCGCAGTTGTTCGTCGCCCGGTGGATCGAGCCGCTGCCGCGCAAGATGCCCTATTTGCTGCTGGCGATCTATCTGCGGGTCGCCAGTTGGGGCACTCTGGCGGTGCTGATCTACACCATCGGCGCGAGCCACCCCCGTGCGCTGGCCTGGGCGTTGGTGCTCCTGCTGACGATTTTCTACGCCGGGGGCGGGCTGGGGGGCGTGCCGTACACCGACATCATCGGCAAGGTGATTCCCCCTCACAGGCGTGGGACTTTCTTCGGCGGACGGGCCGCGCTGGCCGGGCCGCTCTCGGTCGGGGCGGCCTTCCTGGCCCGCTACGTCCTGGCCCACGTCGCCTACCCCAACGATTACGCCCTGCTCTTCGGGCTGGCGGCGGGCGCGTTGCTGATCGCCTCGATTGGCTTCCTGCTCATCCGGGAGCCGCCCCGCACCGACGCCGACGGGCGCGTCCCACGTTGGAGCGAGTACAAGGGGCAGTTGCTGGCGACGGCGCGTCACTTGCGTGGCCTGGTGACGGTGCAGATGTTGACCGGCTTCAGCATGATGGTGCTCCCATTCTACGTCGTCTACGGGAAGCAGGTACTGGGGGCTCCGGCGGGGGCGGTCGGCTGGTTCCTCCTGGCCCGTGTGCTGGGGGGCGTGCTTTCCAACCTGGTCTGGGCGCGGCTGGTGGACCGGCACGGCAGTTGGCGGATGGTGGTGGTCTGCGCCTCCATCTCCACGCTGACGCCGCTCCTGGCGATCGTGCTGGGACGGCTGGGCTGGATTGGGCTGCTACCGGTGCTCTTCCTCGGCGGGGCGACGATGAACGGACGGAACGTCGGTTTCAGCAGCGCGTTGCTGGAACTCGCGCCGGAGAACGAGCGGCCTACCTACTCCGCCGTGAACGGCACGCTGACGCTGCCGCTCGCGCTGCTCTCGCTGTTCGCCGGCCTGCTGTTGCAACACTGGTCTTACCCGGCCCTGTTCCTGCTGACGGCCGCTTTCGTCGGCGCGGGGGCGGTGGTGGTCTGGCGGATGCGCTCCTTCGCCCCGTCGGGCGGCCGGCAGGAGGAGGCGTAGATGTTGGTGCTCGACCCGGTGATGGGGATGTCGGGGGATATGTTCGCGGCGGCTCTCATCGGGCTGGGCGCACCGGAGAAAGGGGTGGTCGGCGCGTTGCGGGCCGCCGGTGACGATCTGGGCCTCCTGGACGCCCATACCCACCTCGACTTCCTGCCCGACGGGACGCTGGGCTACCGGCTGCACGTCGTCGTGCTGGAGGAGCGTCCCCCGCTGCTGCTGACGGAGGCCCGCCGCTACCTGGCGCGGTCGCTGGCGCGGGTCGGGGTTGCCGGGGAGTACGCCGCCTTCGCCCACCGCGCGTTGGAGATTTTGAGCGCGGCCGAGCGGTATGTCCACGCGACGCTGCCCCCTCCGCCGCCAGCGCGGGAGGTGTCGCTGCCGGTCGTCGGGACAGCCCACACCCCCTATCAGCACCGCGCCCCGTACCAGCCGTCGCCGGAGGAGGCCGAGCGGGACGCTTTCTACATCGAGGTCGAGCCGCAGTACGCGCCGGGGCTGGCGGCGTTGGAGACTTTCAGCCACATCTTCGTCATCTCCTACCTGGACCGCTCCCAGGGTTTCGCCGTCCAGTTGCACCCGCCCTGGAAGGATGGTGACGAGCAGTACGGCGTCTTCGCCACCCGCTCCCCCAACCGCCCCAGCCCGCTTGGGCTGACCCGCGTCCGCCTGCTGCGGGTGGAGGGGAACCGCGTCTACACCGGGCCGCTGGACCTGTTCGACGGGACGCCGGTCTTGGACCTCAAGCCGTTCATCCGCTCGCTGGACGGGGCGGAGGGGGAGAGCGGCAACGACGGCTGGCTGGCGGGGAGCGAGCACCTGGAACTGCACCGCCGGGGCATTCCGCACACCCATCCGGGGCGTGCCGGCCGTCTCCACGAGGCGCAGGACATCGTGGCCGACCTGACGGCGGCGGCCTGGGGGCTGCAATCGCTCGGTGCGCCGCTGGGGGAAGTAGTCTGCCTGGCACCGGTGGCGGTCGGCGGGGGGACGGTGTTCACCTCTCACGGGCGGCTGCCGGTGCCCGCTCCGGCGACGCAGTTCATCCTGGACGAGCACCACATCCCCTACGCGCCGGGCCCGGAGGAGGTGGAGTTGCTGACGCCGACCGGCGCGGCGATTCTGGCCGCCCTGTCGCCGACCTTCGCCCCCAGGGAGGAGACGTCGCCGCCGGAGACGGATCGGGTGGGGGTCGGCCTGGGGCAGCGGGTGTTCGACGAACGGCCCAACGCGCTGTGGCTGTATCTGACGGATGAGGAGGAGTGATGGTACGGATTGTGATCTGGTTTCTGATGCTCGTCGGCGGGAGTGCGCTCAGCCTGTGGCTCGACTGGCGGTGGTTCCGGCCGCTGTTCCTGAACCCCTGGTTCCACCTGGTGACGCTGGTCGCCGGAGCGTTCCTGCTGCGCTTCGTGCTGCGGGTGAGCCGGTACACCGGCCGGCTGCTGGCCCGGATGGGGCGCGAGGGGGACATCCCCCGCCTGGAGACCAACAAACTGGTGACGAGCGGCATTTACGGCTGCATGCGCCATCCGATGCACTTCGGCCTGCTCTTTTTCCCCTGGGCGGTGGCGTTGCTCCTCGGCTCGCCGTTCTTCATCCTGGTGCTCGCGCCGCTGGAGATGCTCTTCATGCTGGCGATGATCAAACTGGTGGAGGAGCCAGGGGCAATCCGCAAGTTCGGCGATGAGTATCGGGAGTACATGCGCCGCGTGCCGATGTTCAGCCTGCGGCGGGAGTGCTGGCGGCAGTTGTGGGAGGAGGGGCGATAGTGGAGCAGCAGTTAGACCGTTCGGTTTCCAAAGTGGAGGTGACGGGCTTCGAGGCCCGCAATTACGACCTGTTGATGAATCTCATCACGGCGGGGACGTACCCGTTCTTCATCCGGCGGGCGGTGCGGGAGATGGATATTCGTCCCCAGGACGCGATTCTGATTTTCGGCTCCGGCACCGGGCGGAACGCCTGTCTGATGACCCGCTATCTCTCCACCGAGGGGCGCATTCTGGGGCTGGACATCGGCCCGGAGATGTTGGAGCAGGCGGAGCGACGCTGCCGCCATCTGTCCAACGTCGCCTTCGAGAAACGGCGGATCGAGGAGCCGCTGCCCTACGAGGCGGAGTTCGACAAGGTGTTCATGGCCTTCGTGCTGCACGGCTTCGTCCAGGAGGACCGGCTGCGGATCATCGCCAACGCGCGGCGGGCCCTGCGCCCCGGCGGGGAGTTCATCTTCCTCGACTACGCCCATTTCGACCCGGCGCAGTCTCCCTGGCCGGTGCGGTTTGCCTTCCGGTTGGAGTGCCCGCTGGCGACCGACTTCGCCCGGCGGGACTGGGAGGCGATTTTGCGAGAGGAGGGGTTCGGCGCGTTCCGCACCTATCGGCACTATTTCGGCTACGTGCGGCTGCTGGCCGCCCGCAAGCAGGGGTGAGTCAGTTCTGCGGCGGGCGGGCCTCACGGATGATGTGCTCCGTCCAGGCCCGCGCCGGATGTGCGACCCGCTCCAACTCGGCGATCACCGCCTCGCGGTCGTAGGGGACGCGGCGGATGGTGACGGCGCAGTCGCCGCCGTTGAAGTCGAGCAGGGCGTAGGAGGGGCGCGGGTCTCCGTCCAGCGGCAGGCCGACGCTGCCGGGGTTGACCAACAGCGTCCCGCCGACGTACCGCTCCAGCGGGCGATGGGTGTGCCCGTAGAGCAGCAGCCGCGCGGCCACGTTTTCCAGGTGACGGCGCACCTCCTCATCCGGCGTCTCCGGGTAGATGTTGGTCTCGTCGTCGGTGGGGGTGGCGTGAACCGCCAGCAGGCAGCCGTAGTTGGGCACTTCCCGCATCTCCAACCGCTCCGGGAGGTCGGCCAGGAAGCGGTAGTCGTCGTAGGAGAGGCGGGCCACCGTCCAACTGAAGTTCGCCTCCCGGAAGGCCAGGATGTCCGGCATCGCGGCCCACTCCTCCGGTGAGCGGGCCGGGGTCGGAGGCCGCCGCCCGGTGGTCAGGTAACGGTCGGTGTTCCCCCGCAGGAAGTCGGCGTGGGGTATTTCTCGCAGCCGGGCGAGCGTTTCGGACGGCCAGGGGCAGAAGGCGACCAAATCCCCCAAAACCCAGACGGCATCGGGAGCGGCCTGGGCGGCCAGGTCGGACAGGACGGCTTCGAGGGCCGGCAGGTTGCCGTGGATGTCGGAGATAACCGCGAGTCTCATTTTGCCTCCCTTCGTTCGTACACTTCACGTATGCGAGGATGGAGAAGTATCCCCCAGACCAGGGCCAGGAGGAGCAGTGACAGCAGGGCGTCGCGGGGCCAGGTCTGGTGGGCGTAATCGTTGGCGTCGAAAAGGCGGTGATTGAGCCAGACGTGGGCCTCGTAGAGCGTCACCGCCGCCAGTGTGCCGTCGCGCCCCCAGCGACGCAGTTCGGCGAGGCCGCCCGCCACGACGAACAGGACAATCCCCCAGAATCCCCCCATCGCTATCAGGTACCACCAGGGCACGGTCAGCGGCAGGTCGGGCAGGTGGACGGCGTAGTACCAGGCGCGTCCCATCCGAACCAGGTTCGCCAGCGACAGGAACGTCACCAGGACGCCGACGAAGCGGATGGTCAACTGGTAGCGGAAAGGGAGCGCCCGAAATCGGTTCATACCCCCCTACCCCCCGGCCGTTCGAGCATGGCGCGGGCGGCGGCGGGGAACACCTCACGGGCCTTGCCGCCGGGCGGCTGCGGGCCGACTACGCCGTGCTCTTCCAGGATGTCCATAATCCGTGAGGCCCGCGTGTAGCCGATGCGCAGTTTCCGTTGCAGGAGCGAGATGGAGGCCCGCTGCTCCCGCAGCACCAGTTCGATGACGTCGGGCAGCAGGTCGTCCTCGAACTGCGGCCCGGTCTCCTCCAACTCCTCCCAGAGCGGCTTCTGCACCGGTTTCGCCTGGGGGGAGGGCTGGGGACGGCCTGCTTCCGCCCCTCGGCCCTGCTCCTGCCAGTAGCGCACCAGCCGCCGCAGTTCCTCATCGGAGACGAAGGCCCCTTGCAGGCGCAGCGGACGGGGGGCGTCCGGCGGAAGGAAAAGCATGTCCCCCCGGCCCAGCAGTTGTTCCGCGCCGGGCATGTCGAGGATGACGCGGGAGTCCACCGTCGAGGCGACGTTGAAGGCGATGCGGGCGGGGAAGTTGGCCTTGATGAGCCCCGTCACCACGTCCACGCTGGGCCGCTGGGTGGCGATGACCAGGTGGATGCCGGTCGCCCGCGCCATCTGCGCGATGCGGGCGATGGCCCGCTCCGTCTCTTGAGGGGCCATCATCATCAGGTCGGCCAACTCGTCAATGACGACGACGATGTAGGGCATTTTCTGCTCCCCCAGCGCGGGGGCGACCCGCTCGTTGTAGTCGCGGATGTTGGTGGCCTGCACTTTGGAGAAGTGCCGGTAGCGGCCGTCCATCTCCCGCATGACCCACTTGAGCGCGTTCGTCACCCGCTCCATATCCACGACGACCTTCGAGACGAGGTGCGGGATGCCCTCGTAGCCGGTCAGTTCGACCCGCTTGGGGTCCACCATCAGCAGGCGCAACTCGTCGGGGGTGCGCTGGAGCAGCAGGGCGGCGATGATGCCGTTGATGCAGACCGATTTGCCGGAGCCGGTCGTCCCGGCAATGAGGAGGTGAGGCATGGCGGTCAGGTCGGCGACGATCGGGCGACCGGAGACATCCTCCCCCAGACACAACTTCAGCGGCGAATCCACTTCGGCGAAGCGGGGGGATTCCAGCACGTCCCGCAGGGAGACGAGGGTCGTCTCCGGGTTGGGGACCTCGATGCCGACCAGTCCTTTGCCGGGGATCGGGGCCTCGACCCGCAGCGTCTTGGCCTCCAACGCCAGGGCGAGGTCGTCGGCCAACGCCTTGATGCGGCTGACTTTGACGCGCGTCTCCTGTCCGTTGGGGCCGGTCGTCACCAGCGGCTCGAGGCCGAACTGGGTCACGACGGGGCCGGGGTTGATCTCTTGCACTTTGACCGGTGCGCCGAGGCTCGCCAGCGTCTCCTCGATGATGCGGGCCTGCTGGCGCAGGGTCGCCAGGCTGACCTCGTGGTCGTGGCCGGGGGCGAGGATTTCGTCCACAGACGGCAGACGCCAGGCCCTTTCGTCGCCGAGCAGTCGCGGGCGGGGCGGGGACGGTG
>JALWUZ010000010.1 GCA_027079895.1 Anaerolineae bacterium | reverse complement strand
TTGAACGGTTCGTAGCCGGTGTCCCGCGCGGGCGGACATCGGGGAAGCAAACACCCATCTAACTCAAAGGAGGGAAACATGGGCAACTGGCAGAACATCCGCATCGAGGTCGAGGACAAAGTCGCCGTCCTGACCATTGACCACCCCCCGGTCAACTCGTTCAACAGACAAGTCATCACCGAACTAGAGGCGGCCCTCGACGAACTCCTGGCCGACGACGGCGTCAAGGCCATCGTCATCACCGGCGGCGGCGAGCGGGCCTTCGTCGCCGGGGCCGACATCCCGGAGATCAAAGACCTGTTCGAGAAGGCCGGGGCCGACGAGGCCGCCGCGTTCGTCGAGCGCGGACACCGCACCTTCCTCAAGATCGAACGGGCCTCCAAACCGGTCATCGCCGCCATCAACGGCTTCTGCCTCGGCGGCGGGATGGAGTTGGCGATGGCCTGCCACATCCGCATCTGCTCCGACCGGGCTATGCTCGGCCAGCCGGAGATCAACCTGGGCATCATCCCCGGCTGGGGCGGCACGCAGCGGCTCCCCCGCCTCACCAACAAGGGAAAGGCCATCGAACTGATCCTCACCGGCGACATGCTCTCGGCGCAGGAGGCCCTCCGGCTGGGCCTGGTCAACAAAGTCGTCCCGGCCCAGGGCGTGTTGAAAGAGGCCAAACGCCTGGCCCGCCAGATCGCCTCCAAGTCCAAATTCGCCATCGCCGCCGCGCTGCGGGCCGTCACCGAAGGACTCGACCTCCCACTCGAAGAGGGCCTCAGGAAAGAAGCGGACCAATTCGTCGTGCTCCGGGACAAGGAAGACCCCCGCGAGGGCATCAACGCCTTCCTGGAGAAGCGTCCGCCGCAGTTCAAAGACCAGTAGGGGGCCGGCTATGGAATTTACCTTCAGCGAAGAACAGGAGATGTTCCGCGCGATGTTCCGGGACTTCTCCGAAAAGGAACTCGCGCCCAAAGCGGAAGACCTCGACCACGAGGAGCGCCCGCCGATGGAGGCTCTCCGCAAGGCGGCGCAACAGGGCTTCCTGGGCGCGACGCTGCCGGAGGAGTACTTCGGCGCGGAACTGGACTACGTCAGTTACGCCCTCCTCATCGAGACCCTGGCGCAGGACTGCATGTCAACCGCCGTCACCCTGGCGACCCACGTCAGCCTGGTAGCGATGTCCATCCTGGAGCACGGCAGCGACGCCCAGAAGGAGGAGTTCCTGCCGCTGCTGGCCGCCGGGGAGATGTTGGGGGCCTTCGCCCTCACGGAACCGGAGGCCGGGAGCGACGCCCAGGCCGTTCAGACCCGCGTCACCGCCGACGGGGAGGACGTGCTCCTGAACGGCGTCAAAACCTGGGTCGCCAACGGGGAGATTGCCGGGCTCTACCTCGTGTTCGCCAGAGGGGAGGCGGGGCTCGAAGCCTACCTGGTGCCGCGGGACGCGCCGGGGCTGACGGTGGGGCATCGGGAGCCGACGCTGGGACTGCGCAGCGTGACCTTCAACACCCTCTACCTGGAGGACTGCCGGGTCCCCCAGGCCAACCGTCTCGGCGGCGACGGCTGGGCTATGGCCGCGGCGGCCCAGGACCGGATGGCGGTCGCGCTGGCGGCGGCCGGGCTGGGCGTCTCCGAAAGATCCATCGCGGAGGCGGCCCGCTACGCCACCGAACGCATCCAATTCCGCGTCCCCATCGCTCGGAAGCAGGCGATTCAGAGTTACATAGCCGACGTCACCGCCCAGGTCGAAGCGTTGCGCTACCTGGTCTACCACGCCGCCTGGCTAGTTGACCAGGCCCAACTGCGCCCCTTCGACGCCTCGGTAGTCAAGGCCTTCGGCGCCCGGGTCGCCCGCCACGTCACCAACAAAATGTTGCAAGTCTTCGGCGGCTACGGCTTCATGGAGGACTACCCGATGGCCCGCAAGTACCGCGACGCCCGCGCCCTGGGGCTCATCGGCGGGCCGACGGAACTCCACGACTACCGCATCGCCCGGCGCGTCTTTGCCGACCTGGACTTCGAGATCAGGCCGTAGGAGGTGATGACTATGGATTTCACACTTTCACCGGAACATCGGGCCCTGCGCCGGATGATCAGGGAGTTCGTTCAAAACGAAGTCGCCCCCATCGCGGCGGAGATAGACCGCGAGCACCGCGTCCCCTTCGAGACTATGCGGAAATTGGGGGAGATCGGCCTGTTGGGAGTCTGCTTCCCCCAGGAGTACGGCGGCATGGGCGCCGGCGAGATGGGCTACTGCATCCTGATGGAGGAACTGAACCGTGTCTGCACCTCGACCGGTACCAACGTCGGAGCGCACATCGGCATCGGCGCGATGGCGATCTACCTGGACGGCACCGAGGAGCAGAAGCGCAAGTACCTGACCCCGCTGGCCCGCGGAGAGAAAATCGCCGCCTTCGGCCTGACGGAGCCGAGCGCGGGGTCGGACGCCGCCGCCATCCGCACGCGGGCGGTGCGCGAGGGCGACCACTGGATACTGAACGGCAACAAAGTCTTCATCACCAACGGCGGCTACGCGGACATCGTCACCGTGTTGGCCGTGACGGACCCCACCCTGGGCGCACGGGGCGGCATCACCGCCTTCATCGTCGAGACGGACTGGGAGGGGTTCAAAGTCGCCCGCGAAGAGGACAAGATGGGGATTCGCGGCACCAGCACGGCGGAACTGGTCTTCGACAACCTGCGGGTCCCCCACGAAAACGTGCTGGGGAAGGTCGGCGAAGGGTTCATAATCTTCATGAAATCCCTCGACATGGGCCGTTTGACGCTGGGCGCGGCCTGCATCGGCGGCGCGGATATGGCGTTGGAGATGGCC
>JALWUZ010000009.1 GCA_027079895.1 Anaerolineae bacterium | reverse complement strand
AAGTGTCCCCTGGAACTGGCAGGCTACGAGGTGCGGAAGTTGCCAATGGCCCAACTTTTCCGAGGACTGGCCCTCCAGTGGCCGGCCTCAGCCTTCCAGGAGATTGTCCCCAATGTGTGACGCTCGCTGGCCCCCAGTTTTGACTTTCCCCGTCCTGTGTTATAATTTGCCCGTGACCCATCAGGACGGAATCACCATTAAAGGCATACGCCAGGGGTTGCTCGTCCGACTGGGGGACGGCGATTGGGAAGGCGAACTGCACGCCCTGGAGGCCCGTCTGCGTGCGAGCCCGGCCTTCTTCCGCGGTGGACGCATTGCCCTCGACGTCGGCGGGCGCAGTCTGAGCCCGGAGGCCCTCAAAGCGGCCCGGACGCTCCTGGCTCACTACGAAGTAGACCTGTGGGCCGTGGTCGGCGGCGAGGCGGAGACCGAGCGCAACGCCCGCCGTTTGGGGCTGGTGGTGCAAATACCCTCTCCACCCGCACCACGCGCGGCGGACACGGAGGAGGCTGAGCCGGAGCCGTTGCTGGAAGGGCTGGTCGTCCGGCGGACGCTGCGGGCCGGGCAACGGTTGCACCATCCGGGCCACATCGTGGTCATCGGCGACGTGAACCCCGGCGCGGAGGTGGTGGCCGGCGGCGACATCGTGGTCTGGGGACGGGCGTGGGGGCTGCTCCACGCCGGCGCATTGGGCGACGAAGAGGCCGTCATCTGCGCCCTCGACCTCTCGCCGACTCAGTTGCGTATCGCCGGGCACATCGCCCGTTCGCCGGAAGGACGACGGCGCAACCCGGTGCCGGAGGTCGCCTCCGTCCGCGCCGGGCAGATCATCGCCACCCCCTGGGTCGGTGCAGGGAAAAAGTCAAGAAGGTTCTGGAAGCGGCGGGATTGAGGAGGATGAATGGCGGCTAAGGTGTTGACGGTCACATCGGGCAAAGGCGGCGTCGGCAAGACCACTCTCGTCGCCAACCTGGGAGTGGCCCTGGCAATGCAGGGAAAGCGGGTGGTGGTCATAGACGCCGATGTCGGCCTGCGCAATTTGGACATGATGCTCGGCCTGGAAAACCGCATTGTCTACGACCTGGTGGACGTGATCGAGGGCCGCTGTCGGCTGCGGCAGGCGTTGGTGCGTGACAAGCGTTTCCCCGACCTGTTCCTCCTGCCCGCCGCCCAGACCCGCGACAAGAGCGCGGTCAGCCCGGAGGATATGGTGCAAGTCTGCGAGCAGTTGAGCGACCGGCACGACTTCATCATCGTTGACTCCCCGGCGGGCATCGAGGAGGGGTTCCGCTACGCCATCGCCCCGGCCGACGAGATCATCATCGTCACCAACCCGGAGGTGGCCGCCGTGCGGGACGCCGACCGGGTCGTGGGGCTGATCGAGGCGGAGGAGAAAGGCCCCGCCCGGTTGGTCATCAACCGTCTGCGCCCGGAGATGGTCAAGCGCGGCGAGATGCTGGACGTGGATGATGTCATCGAACTCCTGGCGATCGAACTGATCGGCGTGGTGCCGGAGGACAGAAACATCCTGGTGGCGGCCAACCGGGGACAGCCGCTAGTCCTCTCCAACAATCACTCCCTGGCCGGCAAGGCTTTCCACAACATCGCCCGGCGGCTGGCGGGCGAGGAGGTGCCGTTCCAGACCTTGCAGGAGCCGGGGCTGTTCGGGCGGCTGTTCCGCTTTGTGAGACCTGAGTAACCGGGGGAGATTACGATGAAGTTCTTTGAACGTCTGATGGGCCGTCGGGCGGCGAGTGGCACGGTCGCCAAGGAGCGGCTGCGGTTGGTTTTGGCTCACGACCGGACGAGCATCTCGCCCGCTTTGCTGGATACCCTCAAGGATGAGATCATCTCCGTTATCTCGCGCCACATCGCCATCGAGCCGGACGGCGTACAGGTCACGTTCTCCCAGCGGGCGCACGAGACCCGTCTGGTGGCGGACATCCCGCTGGCGTCACGCCGCCGGGGACGCTGAGAACCGCCGGCGAAAACCCCGCCGCGTGCAGATTTGACAAAACGGCACGGATATGGGTGGATTTCGGCTGTGGCGACATTTCGACTACGTGCTCCTGATTGACACCATCTTGCTGACCGCCTACGGGGTGCTGATGATCTACAGCGCGAATCAGGGCAGCCTCGACCCGGCGTTGCAGACCCTGTGGCGGCGGCAGGCTCTGTTTGGCGTCGTCGGCTTGGGGTTGATCTTCCTCTTGGCCGTCTTTCCCCGCGATTACGAGTGGCTCGGCGACTTCTGGTGGCTGGCCTTCCTCGTGGCCGTCGTCCTCCTGGTGCTGGTCTACCTGTTCGGGAGCAGTCAGGTAGGGGAGGTGAGCGGCTGGATTGACCTGGGCTTCTTCCGCTTCCAGCCTTCCTACCTGGCGATGAACCTGCTCGCCATTTCGGTGGGGGCGATCCTCAGCCGCCGCCGAAAGAAGCGCAAGCCGCCGTTGCTCTTCGGCGCACCGCGCACCACTTTGTTGGCCGAGGAGCCCGCCGACCGCCCCGACGTGGTCAACTACATCTCCTCCGGGGTGATGACGGTCATCCTGGCCGGCCTGGTCTTCATCGAGCCGGATATGGCGACCGCCGCCGTGCTGGTCTTCATGTGGCTGATGATGTTGTTCGAGTCGGAGGTGCCGCTGAAGTACCTGACGCTGACCGGCATCGTCGCCCTGGTCGCGGCCTACCCCCTCTGGCAGTTGATTGACGCGCTAGGCTTCGGGTACATGCAGGATCGAATCTGGGGCTTCATCAACCGCAGCAGCAACCCAGAGTACCAACTGCGTCAGGCCTTCATCGCCATCGGCTCCGGCGGGGCGTGGGGCAAGGGGC
>JALWUZ010000008.1 GCA_027079895.1 Anaerolineae bacterium | reverse complement strand
GTGTTCGGTCTCGCGCTCGACCCGAGCCGGGGGGCCACGGCCCAGCTCCGTTGGCGGGTGACGACGGACAGCTCCGAGTGGGAGTACTCGATGTGGATCGACGACTTCGCGGTCTCCGTGCGCGAGGCCCTGCTCGGTTCCGGACTCAATCCCCCCGGGAGCCTCGCCGTCACCTCCGGGGACTTTCGCATCGCAGGGACGACGACGCTCGCCCTCGACGATCCCTCGGGGGCGTTTCCCGGACCGGCCAACGGTCTCCTGCTGATCAGCTTCGCGGGCGACCCGAACCTGCCTCTCTCCGCCCCTCTCACCTACCGCTTCCTGGCCCGCTTCAAAGACGAACTGGAGCGACGTTCGAGTTACAGGCGTTATCAGAAAGGCAAGCCCTTCTGGTCTCTGTGGAGCACCGGCCCTTATACCTTCAGCGAGTACAAGGTGCTGTGGAAAGAGATGTCCGGGGGGCGGTTCGCGGCCGCTTACACCGGTCGGTATGCGGACCCCCTGCTGGGGGACAAAATCGTCATCCCAGACCACAAGTTGTACTTCGTGCCCGTCGAGACGGAGGACGAGGCGGCCTACCTGACGTCCTTTCTGAACGCGCCCGTCATCGCCCAGGCCGTCTCCGCCTACGCCGCGCAACTGAGTTTGGGCACCAGCGTCGTAGAGTACCTGAAGATCCCTCCCTGGGAGGCGGCCAACTCGGAGCATCACCGCCTGGCGCACTTGGCTAAAGAGATAACCGCCCGCGGAGGCGCACCCACAGCGGACGAAATCCAGGCGATAGACCGTCTGGTGAGAACCATACTCGGCCTGGAGTGAGAGGCCGGGCCTCAACAACACTGCATCGGGAGTCGAACATGGCAGAAAAACTACGCCTCGTCCCCCTCGGCGGCCTGGGGGAAGTCGGCAAGAATATGATGAGCATCGAATATGGCCGCGACATCCTCATCGTGGACGCCGGGATTATGTTCCCCGAATCGGACATGCTCGGTATTGACTACATCATCCCCGACTGGGGCTACCTGCGCGATAAGAAAGACCGCCTCCGCGCCATCGTCATCACTCACGGCCACGAGGATCACATCGGCGCGTTGCCCCACTTCCTGGAGGAGTTCGACATACCGGTCTACGCCACCCGGTTGACGCGCGGCCTCATCGAGGTCAAACTGCGGTCGAAACGGCTGCTGGAGCGCACCACCATCATCACCTACGCCCCCGGCGATGTGGTGCGCATCGGCCCGTTCACCATCGAGCCCTACCACGTCTGCCACTCGATCCCCGACGGCGTCGGACTGGGCATCACTACGCCGGCGGGGCTGATCGTCCACAGCGGCGACTTCAAGTTCGACCATACGCCGGTGGACGGCTGGCCGACCGACTACGCCAAACTGGCGGAGTTCAGCGGGCGGGGAGTACTGGTGCTCCTTTCTGATAGCACCAACGCCGACAAGCCCGGCACCACCCTTTCCGAAGCGGTGCTGGAAGGAGCCTTCCACCAGGTCATGCGGGAGGCGCCGGGGCGGGTCATCGTGGCGACCTTCGCCTCGCTCATCTCCCGCATCCAGCAGGTGGTGGACGTGGCGGCCCAGTACGGGCGCAAAATCGCCATCGCCGGGAAGAGCATGGCGGAAAACACCAAGATGGCCCGCGAACTGGGCTACCTCAACATCCCCGACGGCATGCTGGTGACGCTGGGGGAGATTGACAAACTGCCGGCCCGCGAGACGGTCATCATGGCGACCGGCACCCAGGGCGAGCCAACGGCGGTGCTCAGCCGGCTGGCCGTCGGGCGTCACCGCTCGCTGAGCATCCGGCCGGGGGATACGGTGGTCTTCTCCTCCCACACCATCCCCGGCAACGAGGAGTTGATCCACCGCGTGGTCAACCGCCTGTTCCAGAAAGGGGCCGATGTCTACTACGACCCGCTTTCGCCGGTTCACGTCTCCGGGCACGCCAGCCAGGAGGAACAGAAGTTGCTCATCAACCTGCTCCGCCCGCGCTACTTCGTCCCGATTCACGGGGAGTTGCGCCACCTCAAGCAGCACGGGAAGACGGCCCGGCAACTGGGCATCCCGGAGGAGAACATCGCCGTCGTCGAGAACGGGTACGTGCTCACCTTCGGCGAGCGGTTGGAGATCGGGGAGCGGGTGCCGGGGGGGTACGTCTTCGTGGACGGGGCGCGGGTCGGCGAGATCGGCCCGACGGTGTTGCGGGAGCGGGAATCGCTGGGGCGGAACGGCTTCGTGATGGCGATCGTCCGCTACCGCCGGAGCACCGGCAAACCGGTTGGACAGCCGCGCATCGTCACGCGCGGGTTCATCGTCCTCCCCGGCGCGGAAGACCTCCTGGCGCGGGCCTCCCAGGCGACCATCTCCGCCGCCACCGTCGCCCCCGGCACGCCGCCGGAGGAGGTGGAACGGCGGATTCAGAACGTCCTCTCCCGCTTCCTCTACCGCGAGACCCGGAGCCGCCCGGTGGTCATCCCGACGGTGTTGGAGGAGTGACCCCCTCCCGCCGGACATCGCCGTTCGGTAGCCGACGCCGCCGTCGGTGGCCGGCGCTTCCGCTACGACTCCCTCCACCAAGGCCCCGACGTCGGTGGCGAGCTCGTCGCTCCGCTGGAGCTTCACGAACGCGAGGTGCAGCTGCATAGAGGCCTCCACGATGGCGCGCCATGCGCCCAGCGGCCCTTATCCATCAAAGCGCAGCACGAGCGACTCCACCCCTTCGGGCGCCGCCTCCATGGGGATGGGATCCAGGGGAGGTACGGACGCACAGTGCAGGTAGAACCCTGCGTCTTCCGCTCGCTTCGCGGCCCGAAGTCGACCCGTTTCGGAC
>JALWUZ010000007.1 GCA_027079895.1 Anaerolineae bacterium | reverse complement strand
AGTGTCCCCTGGAACTGGCAGGCTACGAGGTGCGGAAGTTGCCAATGGCCCAACTTTTCCGAGGACTGGCCCTCCAGTGGCCGGCCTCAGCCTTCCAGGAGATTGTCCCCAATGTGTGACGCTCGCCAATACGCCCACTTGTGCCCCCGGCGGTTTGTGCTATAATCTCCCCCGTTGCGCCATACCCCCTAGATGTAGGGGTGCCACACGCAACAACCCCCATATCTGGAGCATGTCCCCGCACTGCTCTCGACTGTAGGCCGGGTCTCCCCTCAAGGCCCGGTGCGCTCTTGTGACCGGAGGTGAAACGTAACGTGGAATGCCCTTACTGTGGCCATCCCCGCACGCGGGTGATCGGCACGGCCCGCAGTTCACGCGGCGTTCGGCGGCGGCGGGAGTGCCAGGCGTGCAAGCAACGATTCACTACCCTGGAACGGGCGATTCTGACGACGCCGCTCGTCGTCAAAAAGGATCAGCGGCGCGAGGAGTTCGACCGCGAGAAAATCCTCTCCGGCCTGCGGACCGCCTCGGCCCGCCGTCCGGTCTCCGCCGACGACCTGGAACGGCTGGTGGACCGTGTCGAGAGCCGCATCCGGCAGATGGGAAAGACGGAGATCCCTAGCCGGGTCATCGGCGACCTGGTGATTCAGGAATTGCAGTCGCTCGACCCGGTCTCCTACATCCGCTACGCCATCGTCTACCTGGGGCTGGATGACCTGGAAGCCGTGCGGGCGGAGATAGACCGACTGTTGCAAGAGGGGGCGGGATAAAATCTTCTCAATGGAGGCACAATGTCGCGCGTCAGGCAAACTCACGACGAAGAAGCGGAGATCGAACTGAGCGAAAACTCTCTGGCCGTCCTCAAGCGGCGGTACCTGCGCAAAGGAGACGACGGACAGCCCATCGAGACCGTCACGGAGATGTTCCACCGGGTGACGTCCCACGTGGCCGCCGTCGAGACGGAATGGGGCGGCGACCCCCAGGCGGTGGAACCTCTTTTCTACGACCTCATCACCCACTTCCGCTTTATGCCCAACTCGCCGACCTTCACCGGGGCCGGGACCCCGCTGGGGCAACTGGCCGCATGTTTCGTGCTCCCCATCGAGGACGACATGGGGCGCGAGGAGGACGGCATTTTCCAGACCCTGCGGAACGCCGCGCTCATCCAACAGACCGGCGGCGGGACCGGGTTCTCGTTCTCCCGCCTGCGCCCCAAAGGAGCCATCGTCCACAGCAGCGGCGGACGGGCCACCGGGCCGGTCGGTTTTATGAAAGTCTACGACGTGGCCTCCGGCATCGTGAGCCAGGGCGGAGCCCGCCGGGGAGCGAACATGGCCGTCCTGCGGGTGGACCACCCGGACATCATGGACTTCATCCGCTGCAAGACCAACGAGGGGGAGATCGAGAATTTCAACATCTCCGTCGCCGTCACCGACGAGTTCATGCGGGCGGTGGAGGAGGACGGCACCATAGACCTGGTCAATCCCCAGGACGGCGCGGTGTGGCGGACGGTGCGGGCGCGGGAGATATTCGACGCCATCGTCGAGCAGGCCCACCACAACGGAGAGCCCGGCATGCTGTTCCTCGACACCGCCAACCGCGACAATCCCATGCCCCACATCGGGGAGTACGAGGCGACGAACCCCTGCGGCGAACAATTCCTCTTGCCATACGAAAACTGCTGCCTGGGGGCGGTCAACCTGGCACGCCACCTGGGACGTGACCCCGACGGGCGTCCGGTGATCGAGTGGGAGAAGTTGGAGGAGACCGTCCACCTGGCGGTGCGCTTCCTCGACGACGTGGTGCAGGCGAACGGGTACGTACCCACCATCCCCCAGTTGAAGGAAGCGGCCCACCGCTCCCGCCGCATCGGGCTGGGCATCATGGGGCTCGGCGACCTGCTGTACCACGTCGGGGTGCGCTACGGCAGCGAGACGGGGCAGGAACTGGCCGCCCAGGTGATGGAGTTCATCCGCTACCACGCGATGAAAGCCAGCATCCGTCTGGCACAGGAGCGCGGCCCGTTCCCGGCCATCAAAGGGAGCATCTACGACCCGGACGACCTGCGCTGGGAGCCGCCCCAACCGCTGACCCCCTACTCCCACGACTTTGGCCGTCCCCCCATCGCCTGGGACGAGATCGTCGCCGGTATCCGGCAGCACGGCATCCGCAACGCCGCCCAAACTACAGTGGCTCCAACAGGGACCATCGCCACCGTCTCCGGCTGTGAGGCTTACGGCTGCGAACCGGTCTTCGCGCTGGCCTACACCCGCCACGTCAACGACAACGGGCACGATGTCGAACTCCAATACACCAGTCCGCTGTTCATGCGGGCTTTGGAGGAAGCGGTCACGGACGCGGCAGAGCGGGAGCGCATCATCCACGCGGTGCGCAAGACCGGCAGTTGCCAGAACGTGGAGGGCGTGCCGGAGGGTATCAAAGAAGTGTTCGTCGTCGCCGGGGACATCACCGCCGAGGAGCACGTGCGCATGCAAGCGGCCTTGCAGGCTTTCGTGGACGCCAGCATTTCCAAGACGATCAACTTCCCCGCCACCGCCACCCCAGACGACGTGGCCGCGGCCTTCCGTCTGGCCTGGGAACTGGGCTGCAAGGGGCTGACCGTCTACGTCACCGGATCGCGCGAGAAAGTGGTGTTGGAGACCGAGGCCACCAAGAAGGCCAGACAGCAACCGCGCGGCCTCGCCGTCCCCACGAAAGTTCGCCCCCGCCCCCACCGGCTGAAGGGCTCGACCTACCGGATGGCGACGCCGTTGGGCACGGCCTACATCACCATCAACACCAACGGCGACGACGAGCCCTTCGAGGTCTTCCTCAACGT
>JALWUZ010000006.1 GCA_027079895.1 Anaerolineae bacterium | reverse complement strand
TACGCGCACATCCGGTTCCACGTGTGGTAGGCAATTATAACGCACTCTCGCCGCAACGCAAACCGGAGCCGCGAGAAGGGGGGCAGCGATTGGGCCGTCGCACTCGCTGTTGGAGGGTGCCGGGTGGGCGATGGCACTGCCGTCGCCCACCCCTTTGACCGCGAGCGAGAGCGGCTTCGGTTCAAAACGAACCGCCGGCCAGCACCCCATGGTGCCGGTCGGCGGACGCACGGCTCGACTCAGGCCCGGTCTACGCCGGAGCGGGCTCAGGGGCAGCGGGGGCCTCCTCGGCTGCCTCTCCTTCCTCTTTCTCCTCCTTGCCTCCGCCCACGACCGAGGCTGCGGCCTTCTTCGTCTCCTCCAGGGCCTCCGCCAACTGACGCTGCCCTTCCTCCAGGATGACGCGGCTCTGGGCCTGAAGTTCCTCGGCCCGCCGCTTCACGTCGGCGGCCACCGCCTCCGCTTTGGCGCGGGCGTCGGCCAACGCGCTCTCCGCCTTGCTCTGCAACTCGATGCTCTTCTGGCGAATCTGTCCCCTGGTCTCCTCGCCTGACTGTGGCGCCATCACCAGGGCCACCGCAGCCCCCACGAGACCGCCGACCAGAAAACCGGCGAAGAAAGCCCCAATCTCACCACCGTTGTTGTTGCTCATTATTCACCTCCTCCTGATTCTTTTTTCAAACCGCTGATTTCTCGCGCAATGCGCTGCAGGCCGGCCAGGTAGCCCGACCATTTGATCACCGGTGAGACGACGTTGTGACTGACAAACTGGGTCGTGCCGCGCACCGTCGCCAGCGTCTCGTTGACCGATTCCAGCATCGGGCCGATTTCGTCCCGCAGGAGGACGATCAGCGATTGCACTTGCAACAGGAGCACAATCAGCAGCAGCCCGATGACCAACGTCTCGAAGGCGACGAAGACGATCGCCGCGTCCCGCAGCAGCCCGACGACGACCGCGCCGGGGGTAGGCCCCGCACCGGCGTAAGCCGCGCGGTAGGCGTCCACCGACAGGAAGACCAAGAGCGCGATGACGCCTATCAGGAACACCCCCGCCAGAATCAACCCGGTGATGAGCAGCCGCCGGGCCCGCTGCTCTGCCGGAGAGGGCTCCACCGCGGGAGCCTGCGTTTGCTGTTGTTCCGCTGTGTTCTCCACGTTTGCCCGTCCCTTCTCAAGTCTGCCGCTGGTGGAAAACGGCACGAGTGATTATATCATAGTTTGCGAGCCTTACAAATGACGCCCCCGCCGATGACCGTCTCGTCGTCGTACAGGACTAGAAACTGCCCCGGCGTGACATCCCGCTGCACGGCGTCGAACCGCACCCGCACCGCGTCCGAGGCGAGCGTCGTCACCATCACTCCCACCGGGCGGGCGCGGTACCGAATCTGCGCCGCCGCGCGGAAGGAATCCCCCGGCGGCTCTCCGGCGATGTAGTGCATCTGCTCCACCCGGCACTCCGTCTGGCCCAACTCCGCCGCCGTCCCGACCAGGAGGGCGTTCTCCTCCGGCTCGATGGCGAGCACGTAGAGCGGCTCCCGCGCCGCAATGCCCAGCCCCTTCCGCTGGCCGATGGTGTAGCCGGCCAGTCCGCGATGTTCCCCCAGCACCCGCCCGGCGGCGTCCCGGATGGGGCCGGGACGGGACAGATGGGGGGCGTAGCGGGCCAGGAAGTCCCGGTAATCCCCCGCGCCGAGGAAACACAGGTCTTGACTCTCCGGCTGCTCCGCCACCGGCAGGCCGCGCCGCCGGGCCGTCTCCCGCACCTCCGCTTTGGTCATCTCCCCCAGGGGGAAGCGGACGCGGGCCAGTTGGGCCTCCGTGAGGCGGTGGAGGAAGTAGGACTGATCCTTGCGCCGGTCCCGTCCGCGCAGCAGGCGATACCGCCCGGCGACGCGCCGCACGCGGGCGTAGTGCCCCGTCGCCAGGAACTCCGCCCCGGCGGACTCCACCTCCTCCAGCAGGACTTGGAACCGCACGGCCTGGTTGCAGACGACGCAGGGATTGGGCGTCCGGCCCCGACCGTACTCGGCGATGAAGTAGTCCACCACGGCGCGGCGGAAGAGCGTTCCGACGTCCAGCAGGCGGAAGGGGATGTCCAGGCGGGCGGCGACCTGCCGCGCCCGCTCCACCGCCGCGACGGTGCAACAGCGGTTGTCCGCTCTTCCCCCGTCCCCCGGCGCGGCCCACAGGCGGAGCATCACCCCTTCGACGGCGTACCCCTGCTCCACCAGGAGCGCGGCGGCGACGCTGCTATCCACCCCACCGCTGAGGGCGACGAGGGCCTTCCCACCGCTCACCGGGCGGACGACCGCAGGCGGGCGACGATGGGCGGGAGCACCTCCAAGACGCGCTCGATCTCCTCCGGGCCGGTGGAGTGTCCCAGCGTGAGCCGCAGCCCGCCCAGTCCCCACTCCCCGCTCAGGCCGATGGCCCCCAGCACGCTCTGAGGCTCGCCTTCCCCTTTGGCGCAGGCAGCCCCCGCGCTGGTGGCGATTCCCTCGTCGCTGAGGGCCCGCACGACCGCGCTCCCGGCCACGCCTCGGAAGACGAAACTGGCGTGATGGCACAGCCGCTCCTGCGGATGGCCGGTCAGGCGGGCGTCGGGGATTTGGGCCAGGACCCCGGCGATGAGCCGGTCGCGCAAGACGGTCAAGCGGGCAACCTCCGCCTCCCGCTCCTCCTCGGCCAGACGGAGCGCGGTCGCCAGGCCGACGGCCCCGCCGACGTTGGCGGTGCCCGGTCGGCGGCCCCCCTCCTGTCCCGCCCCGGTGATGGCCGGCACCATCTCGACGCCGCGCCGCACGTAGAGCAGCCCCATCCCCTTGGGCCCGTAGAACTTGTG
>JALWUZ010000005.1 GCA_027079895.1 Anaerolineae bacterium | reverse complement strand
CAACAGTGGAGCGGCCTGGTGTTCGACGGCGGCACGGGCGACCTGCGCCACGTCACCGTGCGCTACGGCGGCGACGGAAGCAACAGCGGACTGCCCGGCGACTGGAGCGGCAGCAACATCGCCGTCAAGGACGTCGTCACCGGCCAGGTGCGCATCGAGAGCAGCCGGGTCGTCTCGGCTGCTTACGGCACCCCTTACACCGACTACGGCCTCTACGCCACCCACAGCCATCTGGTGATCAGCGACACCCTATTTGCCAACAACGGCAACGAGGACGGTGACTATACCCTCTACGCCACCGGCGATAGCGTGGTCACCGTCACCAACTCTACCTTCCAGGATAACGTCGGCTGGGCCGCCTGGATGGAGGTGGACGACGTCCACCGGATGAGCGGCAACCTTTTCTCCGGCAACGGCCACGACCGGGTGCGGATTCCAGGAGGCTCGACGGCGGAGACGGGGGTCTGGCGGGCGCAGAGCGGGCTGGAGGGGTACGACCTGCAAGACGACGCGCGGGTGCCCGCTGGGGTAACGCTGACCGTCGAACCAGGCGTGCAGGTGATGGGCGAGGGCAACACAGAGTTCCAGGTCTTCGGCCATCTTTCGGCCATCGGCACTGTGACCCGGCCGATCACCTTCACCTCCTCCGCCGACACCGGGCCGCAACAGTGGGCCGGGCTGGTGTTCGACGGCGGAACGGGGGAGTTGCGCCACGTGACGGTGCGGCACGGTGGAGATTACGACAGCCTGAACAGGTATAGCAACATCACGGTGCAAGACGTGCTGAGCGGCGCAGTGCGCATCGAGAGCAGTGTCATTCGCGAGGAGTACGGATATTACTCTTCCAGTACCGACTACGGCCTGTACGTTGAGAATAGCCGAGTGGTGGTCAGCGATACCCTTTTCGCCAACAACGGCAACGAGGACGGCGACTATGCCCTCTACGCCACCGGCGATAGCGTGATCACCGTCACCCACTCTACCTTCCAGGATAACGTCGGCTGGGCCGCTTGGATGGAGGTGGACGACGTCCACCGGATGAGCGGCAACCTTTTCTCCGGCAACGGCCACGACCGGGTGCGGATTCCAGGCGGCTCGACGGCGGAGACGGGGGTCTGGCGGGCGCAGAGCGGGCTGGCGGGGTACGACCTGCAAGACGACGTGCGGGTGCCCGCTGGGGTAACGCTGACCGTCGAACCAGGCGTGCAGGTGATGGGCGAGGGCTACGCAGAGTTGAAGGTGCAGGGGCATCTTTCGGCAGTGGGCACGGAGACGCAGCCGATCACCTTCACCTCGTCGGCTGACAGCGGGCCGCAACAGTGGGCCGGGCTGGTGTTCGACGGCGGAACGGGGGAGTTGCGTCACGTGACGGTGCGGTACGGTGGAGATCAGGACAGCCTGAACAGGTACAGCAACATCACGGTGCAAGACGTGCTGAGCGGCGCAGTGCGCATCGAGAGCAGTGTCATTCGCGAGGAGTACGGATATTACTCTTCCAGTACCGACTACGGCCTGTACGTTGAGAATAGCCGAGTGGTGGTCAGCGACACCCTCCTTGCCAACAACGGGAACAACAGCGGCGACTATGCCCTCTACGCCACCGGCAACAGCACCGTCACCCTGCTTTACTCCATCTTCGAGGGCAACCGGGGCTACCCCTTGCGGATTCCGGTCTCCGCCCTGAGCGAACTGCGCGGCAACGTCTCCATCTCCAACGAGTACGACCGCGTCCGACTCTACGGCGACGCGACCCTTTCCACCGACGTGGAACTCTCCCCCTGGAAGGGGTTGGACGGCTACGAGTTCGAGGACAACCTGACGGTGCCGCAGGGCGTCACATTGACCGTCGAGCCGGGGCAGGGCCTCTACTGGGCCTCCGGCAAAGGGCTGACCGTCCACGGCGGCCTCTACGCCGTCGGCACGGTCGAGAACCCAATCACCTTCACCTCCTCCGCCGACAGCGGCCCGAACCAGTGGAACGGCATCACCTTCGGCGACGGCGCGGGCCGCCTGGAACACGCCACCATACGCTACGCCGTCTACGGCCTCACCTCCGCCGACGGCGACCTCGACCTGCGGTACGCGACGGTGCAGAACAACCGTTACGGCATCCACCTCACCGGCGCGGGCGGCGACTTCTTCGCCGCCGGGTGCGACATCAGCGGCAATACTCCCTACTACGACTCCTACGGTCTGCGCAACGACACCGCCGCAACGGTGGACGCCCGCTTCAATTGGTGGGGGGACGAAACGGGCCCGTGGCACGGTGAAGACAACCCCGACGGGCAGGGAGACCGGATTTACGGCGACGTGCTCTTCGATCCCTGGCTGGAGATGAAGGCCCAAGACATGAGCGTCCACAATCGCACCCCGGCCGATAACTCCATCCTCACCTACAGCCCCGCCTCACACACCTACACGCGCCACTACCCCAACGGTACCGTCGTCCACTTCAACACGGACGGCTCCCACGACTACACCCAGGACGCGCAGGGGAACAAGAGAGTCTACACCTACAACGCCGATGGCACGCTGGCGACGATCGGCCTGCTGCCGCCCGGCGAGTCCAGTCCCCGCTGGACGTGGACGTTCTCCTACACCGACGGCCACCTCACCGCTATCAGCGACCCGGCCGGGCGCGTCACCACCTTCCAAATTGACGAGCACGGCGACTTGGCCGCCGTCATCTTCCCCGACGGGGCGACCCGCGCCTTCACTTACGACGCCGAGCACCGGATGACCAACAACGAGGACGGGCTGGGCAACCAGACCACCTACATCTACGACGAGCACGGGCGCGTTCGGCAGTCCATCCTCCCGCCCCGTCCAGTCTACGACCCGCAGACGGACACCTACACCACTATCCAGCCGACCTTCGTCTACACCCCCAGCCAGACCGCCTACCAGTTGGTCAACGACCTGACCCCCGGCGACGTGACCAGTCCCACCGACCCGTTGGTGACATCGGACGAGTTGGTGGACAAGATCGCCTTCGGACGGGGCGGCTACAGCGGTCACTCCAACGAGTGGGGTTCGATGGAGGACGTGACCGACGCACTGGGGCGGACGACGCTCTACGAGCACGACGACGCCAACCGCATCACCCGCGCCGTCTGGCCGGACGGGAGTTGCGTCGAGTACACCTACGACAGCCGGGGCAACCGTTTGAGCGAGAGCCGCATGGGAGCGACGCAGTGCGCCCTCGACCCCGCCGAGCGGGATCCGTCCCAGGTGCAGACTACTCAGTACACCTACGAACCGCGCTTCAACCTGGTCAAGAGCAAGCGCGACCCGCTGGGGTACACCACCGTCTACACCTACGACTACGAGGTGGGGCAGGGAGAGCGCGGCCTGCCGGTGATAATCCAGTATCCGCCAGTGGAGGACGAGCACGGCGTCCTCGTCACCCCCACCGTCACCTACGAGTACAACTCCTACGGGCAGGTGGTGCGTGAGACGGACGTGATGGGAGTCGTCACTTGCTACACCTACACCCAGGGGACGGCGGACGAGGCGAGCGACGGCACGTTCGCGCCGGGGGTCACGCCGGTGCCGGGGCTGCTCACCCAGGTGACGCGGGACTGCGGCGGCCTGAATCAGACGACTACCTATCGGCTGTTCGACGGGGCGGGCAATCCCCAGGCCATCGCCGGCTACGGCGCGGAGAGCGCGGGCTGTCCGGCCTGCGGCGGCGGCCCGCTGGCGGCGACTGGGGTCAGCGCGGCCCACGAGTCCCGCCTGGCCTACGATGGCTTCAACCGCGTCATCTCCCACACCAACGCAGCCGGCGTCACCACCATCTTCGAGTACGACGGGGAGGGCAACCTGACCCGCAAAGTGGTGGACTACGGCGGGCGGAACGTGGAGACGGTCTACACCTACGACACGGACGGCCATCTCCTCAGCGAGCGCAGCGACGACGGCGACCTGGTCGTGCAGAAGAGTTACGCCTACGACATCAACGGGCTGCGGGCACGGGAGCAGGACGGCGCGGGGAACGTGACGCGCTACATCTACGACGAGGCCGACCAGTTGGTCAACATCATCCGGCCCGACGGCGGGGTCATCACCCGCACCTACGCGCCGGCCGGTCAGTTGGAGACGGAGACGGACGCCGAGGGGCACGTCACGCGCTACACCTACGACGGGTTCGGGCGGAAGGTGCGCGTGGTGCAGGATGAGGGCGGTCTGAACCTGACGACCGTCTACACCTACGACCTGGACAACCGGCTCATCGCCACCCAGGACGCAGCGGGGACGGTGACGCGGTACGAGTACGACAGTTGGGGGCGGCAGGTGGCCGAGGTGCGGGTGGTGGACGGGCAGACGCTCACCGTCACGGCGACCTACAACCTGGCCGGGCTGATCGTCTCCGAGACGGACGAGCGGGGGAGCGTCACCACCCATGAGTACGACGCGCTCGGCCGTCGGGTGCGGACGGTGCAGGACGTGGGCGGCCTGAATTTGACGACCGTCTACACCTACGACCTGTTCAACAACCTGGTGGCGATGGAGGATCCGCGCGGGACGGTCACGACCTACGAGTACGACGACCTCAACCGGCTCATCCGCGAGACGCGGGACGCGGGCGGCCTGAACCTGGTCACGGCCTACGAGTACGACGCGCTGGGCAACCGCACCGCCGTCACCACGCCAGACGGCATCGTGCAGCGGACGGAGTACAACGGCTACGGGCAGCCGGTGCGGGTGGTGGAGGACGCCGACGGAGCGGGGTACGTCACCACGTATGAGTACGACGGTGGGTTGAATATGGTGCGCGTCAGCGACCCCAACGGGAACGTCACGCGCTACACCTATACCCCGCTGGGGGTGGTGGCGAGCGAGACCCGTGCCGACGGCGGAGTCATCACCTACGAGTACGACCGGCGTGGCCTGTTGACCGGACGCACGGCTCAGGATGGGAGCGTCATCACCTACGAGTACGACGGGGTGGGGCGGCTGACGCGCCGCGCTTTCTCCGACGGGACGGTGCATACCTTCGCCTACGACGGGATGGGGCGGATGGTGAGCGCGGCGTCCACGGGCGGCAGCCACACGGTGGAGCGGGTCTTCGCCTACAACGAGATGGGGGACGTGGTCAGCCAGACGCAGACGCTGGACGGGGCGGCCTACACCACCCGATATGCCTACGATTACACCGGTGGGGTGATGACCACCACCTACCCCTCCGGCGCGGCGGTGCGGCGGGAGCGGGATGTGTTCCGGCGCACCACGCGGGTGCAGGAAGACGGGGCCGACGTGGCGGCCTTCACCTACGACGACGGCACGGGGCAGTGGGGCACGACCTACGCCAACGGGCTGGTCGTGACGCAGCAGTTCGACCCCCTCTGGCGGGTGACGCAGGTTGGTTCGTCGCTGGCGACCTATGCCTACGGCTACGACGCCGGAGGCAACCGCATCTGGACGGAGCACGACGGCGAGTACGAGGTCTACGTCCACGACGGCAGCCGTCAGGTGACGACGGCCTACTACGGGGCGGACAACAGCGACCCGGCGCAGGTCACGTCTTACGACCGGCGGGTGGACTACCGTCAGGACGGGGTCTACAATCGCCTGGCGGTGAGCGACAGCGCGTCCGGCGACACAGCCTACGGGCCGAACGACGGGACGCAGTCCACCGACCCGCTGAACCGCTACCTGACGGTGGGCGGGGCGACGTTGACCTACGACGGGCGCGGCAACCTGACCGCCGACGGGACGTACACCTACACCTACGACTTGAGCAACAAACTGGTCGGGGTGGAGGGTAACGGGCACAGCGTGGAGTACGTCTACGGGCCGTTGGGGCGGCGGGCGGCCCGCATCGTGGACGGAGAGACGACCTGGTACATCTACGATGTCTGCTACAACATCCTGGAGGAGCGGGATGGGAGCGGGACGTTGCAGGCCCGCTACATCTACGGCGACGGGGTGGATCGTCCGCTGACGATGGAGCGCGGCGGGGCGGTCTACACCTATCAGCAGGACGGGCTGGGGAACGTCGTCCTCCTGAGCGACGCGAGCGGCGCGTTGGTGGAGCGGTACGAGTACGACATCTACGGCCAGCCGACGCTCTACGACGGGGGCGGCGCGGTGTTGAGCGTCAGCGCGGTCGGCAACCCGTACCTCTTTACCGCGCGGGAGTGGGAGCCGGAGGTGAGGTTGTACCACTTCCGGGCGCGGGCCTACAGTCCCGGACTGGGACGTTTCCTGCAACAGGATCCGCTCGGCCCGACGGACGGGCTGAACCTGTACACCTACGCGCAGAACAACCCGGTCACGCTGACGGACCCGATGGGGCTGCGGCTCATCCCGGTCAGCAAGAGTTACGACATCATCCCGGAGACGAGCATCCGCTTCCCGGGGTTCTCGGTCTCCTTCGGCTTCTCCTGTGAGGGCACGCTGACGCTGGATACCTGCGAACACACCGTGCAAGGGTGCATCGGGTGCGAGTTCAGCGCCAGCGGCGGCGGCTTCGTGCAGATTGGCGGCAGCATCAGTTGTCAGTACTGCGTGGGGCGAGGTGAGGAGGACGAGGGACTCTCCTGCGAGGGGTGTCTCAAGGTGTACATTGACGTGAGCGTGAACGTCAGTCTGGTTGAAGCCGGTTGCCAGGCGGGGATCAAGGGATGTTACGGCGGCGGCGCGCTCTCTCTGACTGCCTACGCTGAATGTGAGGCCAAAGTGAACATCTTCGGCTGGTTCACCTGGAGCGCAGGCAAATGGGAGTGGGAGCGCACGCTGGTGACGATCAGGATGTAACACAGCAGCGAACGGTATCGAAAAGGCGGGCGACAGGGAGTCGCCCGCTTTTTCGTTGTGGTAACTGTTGGGGTGTCGGCGGGCCGGTAACTGGCGAAGATTAGGCAGTCGGGGTACAATTACGGCAATTGAAATGGGAGGGGGAAGATGCTCAAGTTCCCGTATGGCATCAGCGATTTCTACAAACTGATCACCGGGGGATTTTGGTACGTGGACCGGACAGAGTACATCCGGGCCGTGGAAGAGATTGGCTACGTACTGCTGTTCCTCCGTCCCCGACGGTTCGGGAAGTCGTTGTGGCTTTCGACGTTGGAGAATTACTACGACGTAGCCAGGGCGGACGAGTTCGAGCGACTCTTCGGCCACCTCGCCATCGGACAGAACCCCACGCCCTTGCACAACAAGTACCTGATTATGCGCTGGAACTTCTCGGTGGTCAACCCACAGGGAGATGCGGAGGCGATCACCTCTGCCTTGTACGATCATCTCGACGCACGTATGCGGGCTTTCGTCAGCGAGTACGAGGGTATCTTGGGGAACGTCCAGATTTACCCAGACAATCCGATTGCTTCCCTGGATTCGGTGCTGACTGCGGTACGCCGCTCACCATACCGCCTCTACCTGCTGATAGACGAGTACGATAACTTCGCCAACGAAGTGATGACTGCCAGCACCGAGCGATACGAGGCCCTCGTGCGCGGCGAGGGAGTGCTGAAGACGGTCCTCAAAGCGGTCAAGGACGGCGCCGGCGGCCTGGGTATTGACCGCATATTCATCACCGGCGTCTCCCCCGTCGTGATGAGCGATGTCACCTCCGGCTTCAACATCGCCGAAAACATCTATCTCCGACAGGCCTTCAGCAACCTGTGTGGCTTCACCGAGGACGAGGTAGCCGCCACTTTGCAGGAGGTGGTCGAGACCTGCGGCTACCAACCCGATGAGGCCGAAAAAGCCCTCCAAATGATGCACACCTTCTACAATGGCTATCGCTTCCACCAGCGAGCGGAACGGGTCTACAACCCCACCCTGGTGCTCTATTTCCTCAAGCGGTTTCAGGCGGAGTGCAGGTACCCGCGCGATATGCTGGACTCCAACCTGGCGATGGACCGCAACAAGTTGCGCTACGCCGCTGGCCTTCCTCACGGCGGGCAACTCATCCTCGACGCCCTGAGCGAGAGCGAGCCGGTGCTGGTGGACCGCCTGTCGGACCGCTTCGGCGTGCAGGATATGTTGCTGGTGGGGGAGGAGACCGCACTGATCGCCTCGCTGCTCTACTACCTGGGGGTGCTGACGCTGGAGGGGGAGGCGGTCACGGGAGAGTTGGTGCTGCGGATACCGAACCTGGTGATACGGGGGTTGTACGCGGAGCAGATTCGCGACCTGTTGCTGCCGGAGCGCGGGATTCACGAGGTGGGGCGCAAGGCGGCGCGGACGCTGTACGTCGAGGGAGACATCGAGCCGCTGTGTGAGTTCGTAGAGGAGCGCATCTTCCCAGTCTTCAGCAACCGGGACTACCGCTGGGCGAACGAGCTGACGGTCAAGACCGCCTTCCTGAGCCTCCTGTTCAACGACATCCTGTACATTATGGACTCGGAGCCGGAGATTGGGCGCGGGTACGCCGACCTGGTGATGATCATCCGGCCCGACATGCGCCGCTTCGAGGTACTGGACATCCTGATCGAGTTCAAGTACCTGTCTCTGGATGAGTTGGGGCTGACAGGGGAGGAAGTGCGCAAGACGAGCCGCGATGAGTTGCGCTCCCTCCCGCCGGTGGAGGAGAAACTAGCCCAGGCACGGGCGCAGTTAGGGAAGTACCGCCCGCTGCTAGAGGCCAAGTACGGCGACGTGCTGCGGCTGCACACCTACGCGGTGGTTGCGCTAGGCTTCGACCGGTTGGTGTGGGAGGAGGTGTGAGATGCTCAAGTTCCCGTATGGCATCAGCGATTTCTACAAACTCGTCACTGAAGGATATTGGTACGTAGACCGGACGGGGTACATTCGCGACATTGAAGAGATTGGCCCCGTGTTGCTATTCCTCCGTCCCCGACGGTTCGGTAAGTCATTGTGGCTTTCGACATTGGAGAATTACTACGACGTAGCCAGGGCGGACGAGTTCGAGCGTCTCTTCGGCCACCTCGCCATCGGACAGAACCCCACGCCCTTGCACAACAGGTACCTGATCATGCGCTGGAACTTCTCGGCGGTGGACCCGAGCGGTGATCACGAGGAGATCAAGAAATCGTTGTTCAACCACGTCAACGCCTGCATAGATGAGATGGCCGGTCGTTACGAGGGACTGCTCGATGACATTACCGTCAATTGGGACGATGCCCTGGTCTCCCTGCGCTCTGCCTTAGCCGCCGTGCGCCGCTCACCGTACCGCCTCTACCTGCTGATAGACGAGTACGATAACTTTGCCAACGAGGTCATGACCGCCAGCACCGAGCGGTACGAGGCCCTCGTGCGCGGCGAGGGAGTGCTGAAGACCATCCTCAAGGTAGTCAAGGACGGGGCGAGCGGCCTGGGCATTGACCGTATCTTTATCACCGGAGTGTCTCCGGTGGTGATGAGCGACGTTACCTCCGGCTTCAACATCGCCAAGAACATCTACCTCCGGCGTGCTTTCAGCCACCTGTGCGGCTTCACCGAGGACGAGGTGGCCGCCACCTTGCAGGAGGTGGTCGAGACCTGCGGCTACCCG
>JALWUZ010000004.1 GCA_027079895.1 Anaerolineae bacterium | reverse complement strand
GACCTGCACCGTGTCGGTCAGCGGCGCGGCCATATCGCAGTTCTGCACCGCGATCTCGACCGTGTAGGTGCCAACCTGGGTGAAGACGTGGTCGAAGGTGAACGGATCCGCGCTCGACGTGCCGCTGACGACCGCGCTCCCGTCGCCGTAACCTATCGCGTACTCATACGGCTTGCTGGCGCCGTCCGGGGCGATGTCCGCGCTGAACTGCACCTGAGTATCGGTGTAGATGTCGCCGGTCGTCAGCAGGCTGAGAACGACACCGGTCAGGTTGGCGCAGATGGTGATGGTGTGCGTGTCCGTCACCGTCGCGCCGGAGCAGTTGGTCGCCGTCACCACCAGCGTGTGGACACCGACGCCCAGAGTGCGCGTCGAGGTCGCCCCCGTGTCGCCGTTGTCCCACGTGTAGGCGATGGGCGACGTGGCGTTGTTCGGCGTGTAGGTGGTGGTAAAGGTGTAGACCCCCGGCTGCCCGCTCGTCTCACCGGCGATGGTGATGCCCGCCAGCGGGATGCACCGCTCCTTCACCACGACCTGCACCGTGTCGGTCAGCGGCGCGGCCATATCGCAGTTCTGCACCGCGATCTCGACCGTGTAGGTGCCAACCTGGGTGAAGACGTGGTTGAAGACGAACGGATCCGCGCTCGACGTGCCGGTGACGACCGCGCTCCCGTCGCCGTAATCTATCGCGTACTCATACGGCTTGGTGGCGTTGTCCGGGGTGATGTCCGTGCTGAACTGCACCTGGGTGTCGGTGTAGATGTCGCCGGTCGTCAGCAGGTCGAGTGTGAGGCCCGCGATCGAGTTGCAGACCACCGTCACCAAGTGAGTGGCCTCGACGACGCTCCGGCCATTGCACTTGGTCGCCGTCACCGTCACCGAGTAGACGCCGCTATGGTCGAAGGCGTGCGTCGGATACTGCCCGGTCGCCGTGACCCCGTCGCCGAAGTCCCATTGGTACTCAACCAGGACAAGTGACACTCCCGGGACATAGGCCGAGGCGGAGAAGGAGACCGACGCGCCGACCTCCGGCTGAGCGGGGGTGTACTCGAAGTCCACGCTTTCCACCGGTGCGCAGACGTCCACCGTCTTCCGCACCACCACCACCCCGTTGCCGGAGCAGTTGGTGGCCGTCATCACGACGTTGTAGACTCCGCTGTCGGCATAGGTGTGAGTGACGTTCTGTCCCGTCTCGACAGGCGAGTTGTCGCCGAAGTCCCACTCGTACACGACGGGGGCGTCTCCACCGGTCACCACGCCGGAGAAGGAGATCTCCTCACCGGCCAGCGGGAGGTCCGGCGCGAAGGTGAAGTCGGCGTCCGCGATCGGAGTGCAGGCCGAGACCGTGAAGGAGTACACATCGAACCCGCCGCAGTTGGTGGCCGTCACCACGACGGTGTAGTCGCCGGAGGCGAAGGTGTGCGTCGGATACTGCCCGGTCGCCGTGACCCCGTCGCCGAAGTCCCACTCGTAGTTGATTGGCTCGCTGCCGGAGGTCACCGAGGCGGTGAAGTGGACCGTCTCGTTCGACGCCGGAGCGGGCGGCGCGTAGTCGGCGCCGAGGCCGGAGACCGCCTCGCAGACGTAGATGCTCTCGGTGATGACCCCGATGCCGTTCCCGGAGCAGTTGGTGACCGTCATCACGACATCGTAGGAACCGCCCGTGGTGTAGGTGTGAGTCGGGTACTGCCCGGTCGCCGTGCTCCCGTCGCCGAAGTCCCACTCGTAGTAGATCGGCGCGGTGCCGGTGGTCACAGAACCGGTGAACTGAACCTGCTCATTCACCATCGGGGCAGCGGGGGAGTAGGTGAAGGAATACCCGTCCACCGGCGTGCAGATGGTGATGATGTGGGTGTCCGTCACCGGCCCGGCGCAGTTGGTCGCCGTCACCATCAGCGTGTGGACGCCGTCGCCCAGAGTGCGTACTGAGACCGTCCCCGTGACGCCGTCGTCCCACGTGTAAGTGACCGGAGTGGTGGCGTCGTTCGGCGCGGAGGAGGCGTTGAAGGTGTAGATACCGGGCTCGCCCGTCTGCGGGCCGCTGATGGAGACATCCGACAGAGGGATGCAGACTCCATGCTCGTACACCGTGAGGGAGACGACGTCGGTCGCCGGGGCGGGCATATGGCAGTTCTCGACCGAGACGATGACCCAGTACGTGCCGGTGAGGGCGTAGGAGTGGGTCACGGTCAAGGGGTCGTCACTCGCCGCACCGCTCACGACCGTGCCGTCGCCGAAGTCCACCGTGTAGGAGTACGGCGTGTGAGCGTCGTCCGGGGCGATGTCGGTGTCGAACTCCACCACCGTGTCGGTGTAGATCGTGCCCACGTTGGCGATGGTCGTGGTCACGTTCTCCACCGGATTGCAGACCTCGACGGTGGTCGAGATGGAGACCTCAGCCCCGCCGCAGTTGGTGGCCGTCATCACGACGGTGTAGAGCCCCTCGGCAACGTAGGAGTGGGTCGTGGTGATGCCGATGCCACCCTGCCCATCGCCGAAGTCCCACAGGTAGTCCACGGGGGGCGTGCCGCTCACCACACCGCCGGTGAAGGTGATCACCTCATCCACGCGCGGATAGGCGGGCGCGTAGCCGAGCGACGGGCCGTACACCGGCTCGCAGACGGAGACGAAGTAGGTGACGACCGCGCTGCTGCACCCGTTGGCGACGGTCAGCGCGACGACGTAGTCGCCGCTCGCAGCGTAAGCGTGGGAGGTGTACTGACCGGTTGCGGTAATCCCGTCGCCGAAGTCCCAGTCGTAGACCGGATTGCTCCCGCTCACCACCGAACCGGTGAAGAACACCGTCTCATACGTCCACGGATCCGGCGGCGCGAAGATGAAGTCGGCCCCGATGATCGGCTCACAGACGGAGACGACGTAGGAGATGACATCGCTGCCGCAGGAGTTGTTAGCGGTCATCGTCACCGTGTAGTCACCGGCGGCGGCGTAACTGTGGGATGGTCTGGGCCCGCCGACAGGGGCGGAGCCATCGCCGAAGTCCCACACGTAGTTGATCGGCCGAGTGCCGGTCGCCGTGCCGGTGAACATGACCGTCTCGTTCACGAACGGCACGGGCGGGAAGTAGTCGAAGTCAGCATTGGACGCCGCCTGGCATACCTGCGTGGTGGCGATGTCCGACCGCTCGGCCGCCAGAGAGGAGTGAGTCACCACGACGGTGTTGACCACCTGCCCGGAGGTAGCGGTCATCACAACCGGGATGTCCAGGAACAGCGACTGACCGGGGGAGATGGCGCCGGTCCAGAAGATGGACCCCGAACCGCCCAGGCTGTCGTTCACTGTACCCTGGCTGGCACGCGCTCCTCCGGCGTAGGAGGTGCCGGGGTCGAGGGTGTCGGTCAGGATGACGTTGGTCGCGGTGGTGGCGCTGTCAACCTGGATGGTGTAGGTGAACAGTTCACCGGGGGGCACACTGGCCGGGGCGAACTTGTAGACGTTGATGGTGGAGCAGGTTTCGTAGATCTTGACATCATCAACGTACCATTCGTCGTCATAGTCTCCCTCATAACGGAAGGCCAAGTAGATGGGCTGCCCGGCGTAATTGGTGAGCGTGATGATCTTCTGTTCCCACGTATCCTCTGTACCGGCTCCCAGTTCCGTCAATTCTGTAAAATCAGCCGGGTCGTTGGAGGAGGTGGAAACCCAGATGCCGTGGTAGTTGTAGTAAGAGTCGTAATTCTGGTTTTGCCAGAAGGATAGTTCCGTCCGAGCCGTGGGGGTGAACTGAGGGGTGATGAGCCAGGCGATGGCATCACCGGTGGTGTTGTCGTCATTGTGGTAGGCCGCGTATGAGCCAGAGTGAACCCGCAAGGTTGTTTGTTGCCAGCCGGGGTCATCATTGGCTCCGGTTTCCGCAGTGCTCCACCCCGCCGGCGGGAAGGTGCCCTCGAAACTCTCGTTGATGAACATCGCGCCGCTGCTCAAGTGAGTGGAAGCAGTATCCGAGATGACACCCGAGAGCGAGGTATGGGACACCGCGACGGTGTTGGTGACGAAAATGTCACAGCCGACGGTCTTCACCGGGATGGTGATGACCACCGGGTCAACGTAGGAGACGTCTCCATACCAGTAGAGGGTGCCGCTGACCCCCTGGCTATCGTCCAGGAAGCCGCCGCTGGCATACGCGCCCCCCTGATAGACAGTGTCAGGGTCGAGAGTGTCAGTCAGGAGCACGCCGTTAGCCACCGCCATCCCATAGTTGCGGAGGACGACGTTGTAGACCAGCGGGTCGCCGCCGGCGACTTCAGACGGCCCCAACTTGTAGACGTCCAGAGCGGTGAACGGGCATGGCTCGTAGACGCTCAAGTCGTCAATGAACCAGCCATCAATGGTATCTCCGTCGTCATTGCCGATCCACGAGAAGCGCACCTGCATCCGGTCGCCGGGAGCGACGACGCCAATGGCGGCGATGTCGAAACCGTGCCACTGCCAGTACCGTTGATCCACTTGGTCGGCCCAGATCGGCACCCAGCCGCCGGTGGAGGTGCTGCTGACATACAGGACGGCCCACTCTTCATCGGCATAGTGATTGCGCCAATCCCAGTAAGTCAGGTAGAGCGGCCCGTCGCCGGTGTAGTCGGCGAGGTCAATGACCGGCGAGGTCAGGGTGTCGGTGATGGTGTCGTCGAAGTTGCCGCTCAAGTTGGTGCCCCATTCGTTGTCGCCGGAGTGCGCGTTGGATGGGCCACTACTTTGTGGCTCGCCCCACTCCCAGGTGGAGGTGGTGGGGGCTCCGGTAGCCAGGTCGAAGCCCTGGGGCACCAGGCCGCCGTCGTCCATCTCGAAATCGGAGAAGTAGTACACCCACCATCTGCCGGTGACCGGCGGGGCGGTGACGGCGACGGCCGTCGTCGCCTGGGGGTCGCTGATGACGGCGGTGTTGGTCTGAATGCCGCTATCGCAAACGCCCACCGGCGTGATGGAGTAGGTGATGGTGATGCCGGTCAACGGCGGCAGTTCGCCGTTCCACTCGAGCATAGTGGCGGTGTTGGTCACCAACCCACCGGAGGCCGGCTGCTCGATGAACACGTTCTGGGCCGGGCCGGTGGTGCCGGCGGGGAAGGTATCCACGATGGAGGCATTGGTAGCCGTGATCTCGCCGTAGTTCTCGAAGTGGATCACATAGGTCACCGGGCGACGGTCCGCGATCGGCGGGCCGCCCTTCCAGCCCTGGAAGCGCGGCTGGAGCGGCTCGTACTTGCCGTTGACGGTCAGGGTGTAATCTCCGGTGTCGTCAACGAGCACATAGTACGTCTCCAGGTAATTCACATCCACGTTGACCTCAGCGTTGTTGCCGTAACTGGAATCCAACGTGGTGAAGTTGCCGCCGCAGCCCCCGTCGGAAGTGCCGATCGCCAGGTCACTGCCGCCGGTCGAGTCCACGGTCAAAGTGACCCGTCCGGTGGCGGTGGGGATGAGAACGAACCAGACGTCGTAACCGAACCCCCAGAAACCGTCGTCATCGTCGTGATCCACGATGGTACCGGTCACAGTGTCGCTGACCGGGTCGAGATACCAGGCTCCCTCACAGTAGGCGTTCTCGTTCTGGATGCCGACCATCGGGGCGTCCACCCGCCGCATAGTGCCGTCGCCCGTTATCCAGGCGGAGTTGTCCACCGCCTGCCCCAGGGAGATGGCTTGCATCAGGAACCCAATCTCCACCATACCGCCGTTGTCGGACACGGTGCCGGTCCAGGTGAGCATATCGGCCGAGGTGAGGAGACTGCCGCTGCTGGCCCAGGCCGAACCGGGGACGTACTGGGCGCCGGCGGGGAAAGTGTCGGTGACCACCGCGTGGGTCGCGCTGGCGACACCGGAGTTGACGAGGGTGATGGTGTAGGGGAACATCTCGCCCGGAATCACCCGCACGAACCCGTAACTGTTTTGGGGGATGGCGTCCTTCGTCGAACCGCTCAGATCGGAGACGAAGGGCGGGGTGTTGACGACCACCGTCGGCGAGACCCAGCCGGTGTTGGGCTCGCTGATCCAGGCGGTGTTGGTGATGGTAACACCGTAGAGCGGATTGCCGTTGTTGATGAGCACGGTGAAGGTGAGGTACTCGGTCGTCTGGCTGGTGACCGAACCGGCCCACTCCAGGTAGCCCGCCCCTTCCGTTACCGTGCCGGTGGAGGCGATCGCCGAACCGGGGAGATAAGAAGTATCGACCGGGATGGTGTCGGTCAGGTAGACCGAGGGAGCACTTGCCTTGCCGGAGTTGACGATCGAGACGGTGTAGGTGATGAGCCAGGAAGCGAGATCGGTCACCGCTGACTTGGCCGAGGTGCTCATATCAGGCTCCGGCGGAACTCGGTACAACTCCAGGTCATCAATGTGAACGTCACTTCCATAGTCACTGATGCCTTTGAGACTCAGACTGATGACCCGTCCGGCATAAGCCGAGAGGTCCACCGTGTGCTGTTTCCAGCCGGTCGAGCCGTCATAACGCGGGATGGCGGCGCCCACGTCCGCCCAGCCGGAACCGTCGTCCACCTCGATCTGCAACTGGTCGTCGTTGGAATATACGGTGTCATGGTACATCCACAGGCTGAGATAGTAGTCATTGTCCGCCGGAGTCAGGCTGATGCCGGTGGTGTACATTCTGGTCGAATAGCCCCAACTTGCTGTCCAACTGTTGAAATACGCCAGGTACGTCCCGCCATGCACGCCTCCTCCGGAGGGGTGAACTGTGTCGGTACTCTGAGCCCAATCACCGGACGTCCCGTTGACATCCTGCTCAGTCCATCCCGGCGGGGGGACGGAGACCTCAAAGCCTTCGGTGAAAATAGTCACCTTGCCGGTGACCGCCTGCGGTCTGGCAGGCGTCTCGGATGTGAGGCCCCACGCCGGCAGGATCGTAGTGTCCACCGGCGCGGGGCGACCGGCCGCGCCCGGCGCGGCCTGCACGTAGGGCACGACCATACTGAGTACAACCAGGATGGTCAACCCTCTCCAAAAGGTCTTGCCGATCATATCACTTCTCCTCTCTTGGTATATGCCATTGAACAAAATGCTGATTCGCGTCTGCCGGGAAACTATGGCTCGATTGTTACGCCGTGCTCACCTCCTTTCCACCTTCGATTGCTTAGGTTGCTTAGGTAATGGGCAATAATATAGCACGACTTACTGTATCTGTCAAAGCCGGAGGTGGGGTTCAAACCGGCCTCAAACTTCGGCCCCAGGTGGAGACCTGTTCACCGGCGACGGATAAATCCGCCGCCTGGGTGTTCAAACCGGCCTCGAACTTCGGCCAGATGGAGGGAAGCCCTAGCCTTCCCCTCCCACCGGCACGATACCGCGCGGCCAAGCACCCAGGGCTTTTCGACGTTCTAACCTTTAACGGATGGACAAGAAGAAGCCCGGCGATTGAGATGCTACATTCGCTGTTGGAGGACGCGGGGTAGGCGATGGCAGTGCCATCGCCTACCCCAATTTTGAAAAGCCACCCGCCGCTCGTACCCCTTGACAACCGCCCGAAACTGTGGTATCTTGCCGACCGTTGTCGCCGGCGGCCCGCCGGAGGCCACACGAAATTCAGTTCAACGTAAGGAGGCACGAGAACGATGAGTGACAATGGTCGCACACGAGGAACCGTTCAGTGGTTCAGCCGTGTGAAGGGGTACGGCTTCGTCCGCCCCGACGGACAGGAGCAGGATGTCTTCGTCCACTACTCCGCCATTCGCGGGGAGGGGTACCGCAACCTGCAAGAGGGGCAACGGGTGGAGTTCACAGTGGAGGATTCGCCCAAGGGCCCCCAGGCCGTGGATGTCGTCGGCCTCGATGAGGAGAGCGAACCGGCGTTCTAGCGACGCCCCCGGCAGACCCTTCGGCCCCGGCACTCGCCGGGGCTTTTTGCTACCGACGGCCCGTCGGCAGGGGCAAGGGGATGAGGCCATCCGCCACCGCCCCCGCCGGGCCGACCACCGGCAGCCGCGTCAAGTCATCCGCCCGGTACAGCCCCGCGTACAGCCGCGCCTCCGCCGGCCACGCCGGGACGGTCAGCGGGTGCTCGTCCGGCACCACGTCCCCCGGACGCCATGCCGGAGTGGGATAGCGGCCATAGCGCGGGCGGCCGTCGTGCTGGGCCAGGAGCGAGCCGTCCCCGCCGGCCACCAGATGCACGAAGGCGACGTAGTCCCCGGCCGCCGGCCGCCGGGCCCGCCAGTAGAGCGTCACCGTCAGCGGAGAGCGGCCCGCGACCCGGTAGCCGATAAGGGCGACTTCGTCCTCCCCCAGGCGGTAGTCCAGCGGCTGCGCCTCGTCCGGCAGCGCGAGGGGGCGTTCCGGCGCGACGCGCACCTGCGTCAGCACCGGATACTCCACCGGACGGCCGGCCGCGTCGGTGACGGGCAGCCGCCGCCCCGTCTCGCGCTCGAAGAGCCCCACCAGCAAATCGTACAGTTCCGGCGCGGGGGCCCACTCCGCCACCCGCAGCCGATAGGTGTCGCAGAAGGCCGCCCCGACGGGCCAGAGCGAGGTCGGGAAACGTCCGAGGCCGGGGTAGGTGTACCGCTCCGCCACCCGCGCATTTCCCCGCCCAATCAGGTGGACGAAGACGGTGTAATCCTCATCCTGCGGGGCGACCCCCTCCCAGCAAGCGCGGACGGCCCACTCTCCGCCGGGGGAGGCTGAATCGGCTGTTGGCGCAATCCCCAACAGCCGCGCCCCCGTGCCGAAGAGCAGCGATGGGCCCGTCACCGTCGCCGCCGCCTCGTCGGGAGGGAGCAGACGGGGCGGGGCGAAGGCCGGCCGGATGACCACCGCCGGGGTGAGCGCAGCCAGCACCGCCAGCCCGCCGAGCGTCACCGTCCGCGTCCGGCGTGCGGCCCGCCGGGGCAGCGCGGCCCAGCCGGCCACCGTCAGCAGCGCGAACGCGCCGAGGGCCGGGAACAGCAGCCGTCCGTGTGGGGCCTCCACCGTCCGCATCCAGAGGAGGAGCGCACCGCCGACCGCCGTCCCCCAGCACAGCGCGAGAAGGGCAATCCGCTTGGGGATGGGGAAGCGGCCCGTCCGCCAGGCCCGTATCCACCCCAACAGGCTCAGCACGAGCGGCACCCCCACCGCGCCGTAGACCCAATCGGGGTACCGGACGTGCCCCCAGCCGAACCCGCCCCAGAACGAGCGGTAGACCTGGGGCAACTCCCGCGCCAACTCGCCGAGCCCGGCGGGAGACTCGCGCCCCCAGGGGGTATCCAGGTGGGCGTGGAGGGCGAGCGGGTCGTGGTACACCAGCCCGTTGCGCAGATACCACCAGCCGCCCACCAGTCCGGCGGTCAGGACGAGGGCGGCGGCGGTCAGCGCACGGCTGCGGAGCGGCCTCCGGGTGTCCCAGGCCGCCACCGGAACGAGTCCCAGGAGCAACAGTGCGCTCGTCTTGGTCAGCGCGGCCAGCCCGATGACCGCCCCCAGGAGGACGCCCCGCCTCACCGTCGCCCCCCGGTTGACCATCCGCGCCAGCAGCCAGAGCGCGA
>JALWUZ010000003.1 GCA_027079895.1 Anaerolineae bacterium | reverse complement strand
CCCGTATCTCGTCCCAGTGGGCGGCGATCTCCGCCTCGTCCGGCATCTTCCCCAGCAGCCGCCGCCGTCTGGGGAACTTGTGCCGTTTCTCCCACCACTGCCCGACGAAGTGCAGGACGGGCGGCGGGAGCAGGTACAGCAGGATGAACACGTCGAACAGGTGGCTGACGCAGGGGTTGATGGTCGTCTCCTCCTCTCCCCCGTCGAGCCGCTCCGCCCGCCGCTCCTCGTCCGGCATGAACCAGCCGATGCGCCGCAGGAAGTCGGTGAGATAGGAGTTCCCCTCCGGCAGCGACTCCCGCTGGAGGGACTGCACCTCGTCCACCAGGGCTCCCAGGTCGGGGGTGGGGACCTCCATCGTGTCGCAGTGGCGCGACATCGCCCCCCAGGCCAGGTCGAGGGAGTCGAGCACGGCGGCCAGCGTCTGGGTGGCGGAGGGCGGCCGGCCGTCCGGTGCGCTGTGCTCGGCCATCAGGTCGTCGAGATAGACCGCCGCCTCGCGCTGCACCGAAAGCCAGATCTCCTGATGCTGCTCCAAGAGGGGCACGCGCCCGATCTCCCGCAGGTACATCCGCACCGGGTCGTCGGCGGCTTCCAGGGAGTCCTCATCGGCGAGATCGGCCCAATACTCCTCCTCGATCTCCTCCAGGTCGTCGTAGGAGGGCTCGTCCAAGTCCTCCAGGATGGCGGCGGCCTGCTCCTGGTAACTGGAGAACTCCTCATCGTCCACGTGCAGCCCGGCGGCGGACGTGAGAGCGTCGTCGTCCAGATTTATCTCCAATGTGTCGTCCGTTCTATCACTCACCTCACACCTGCCCCCAACTCCATCTCTGTGCCAATGCCTGCTGCGTGCGCAGCAGCATCTCCCTGTACGTCCGCAGGGCTCCGATATACCGTTCGGCCCGGATGTCGCCCGCCTCCTGGGCCTCGATGGTCAGGTCGCGCAGTTCGCGCCCCAGGGCCTTCAGCCGCCGTTCCCGCAGCCGGAGCACCGTCAGGGCCAGGTCACGCAGGAGTTGCTCGTCGGCCAGGTTGTCAACCCCGGTCGTCAGCAGCGCGTTCAGTTTGACGTGCAGGTCGGCGGGCAGACGGGCTCGCAGTTCTTCGAGTGGCCGTTCGCGCCGCTCGCCGAGGACGGCCGCCCAGGTCTCGAAGATGACCCGGCTCGCCACGTCTCGGAAGTCGTCCCCGCGCACCGGTTCCAGGTGCTGCTCCTCGAAGGCCCGGTTGACCAGCCCCAGGATGGGGGGCCGTTGCAGGAGCACCGCCAGACAGTGCCCCTCCATCTCCACGTCGGGCGATGACGGCTCCCGCCGGGCGGCTTTCCCCTCCGTGCGGCGGCGGGGCGGCATCTGCCACTCCCGACCGCGCAGCCGGGCGCGGATGGCGTCGGCCGGCACTTGCAACGCCCGCGCGATCTTCTGGACGTAGTCCTCCCGCTCGACCGGGTTGGCGACGGCCCGCAACGTCGGCAGCAGCCGGTCCACCACCCCGGCTTTGGCCTTCGAGTCGTTCAGGTCGAGCCCGTCGAGCATGACCTGGAGGAGGAAGTCCACTACGGGCAACGCCGCCTCCACCAGTTCCGCCCAGCGGTGCGGGGACTGTCGAATCAGGTCGTCGGGGTCGTACCCCTGGGGCAGCCGCAGAATGCGGATCTCCGCTCCCAGCCGGGCCTCGTACCCGACCAGGCCGCGCGGGTCGAAGACCGGCGTCCACTCCTCGGCCAGCGTCTCCTGGGCCACGGCGACCCCGCGCAGCGTCGCCTGGACGCCGGCGGCGTCGGGGTCGAGGGCGAGCACCAGACGTTTGGTGTACCGCTGCAACTGGCGCAACTGCGGCTCGGTCAGCGCGGTTCCCATCTGGGCCACCACGTTCTCGAACCCGGCCTGATGGGCCTGCATCACGTCCATGTACCCCTCGACGATCACCACCCGCTCCTCCCGCCCGATGGACTGCCGGGCCAGGTCGAACCCGAAGAGGACGTGGCTCTTGTCGAAGAGCGGCGTCTGGGGCGAGTTCAGGTACTTGGGCTTCCCGTCGGGGTCGAGCGTGCGGGCCCCGAAGCCGATCACCCGCCCGCGCCCGTCGCGGATGGGGATCATCAGCCGGTCGCGGAAGCGGTCGTAGGTGGTGCCCTTGTCCTCCCGTCGCACCAGGAGCCCGGCCTTGACTTGCTCGGCGACGGTGTACCCCTTCGCGGTCAGATAGTCCCGCGCCCCGTCCCAGCGCGGCAGGCTGTACCCCAGTTGGAAGCGGGCGACGGTGTCGGCGTTCAGTCCGCGCCGGGAGACGTAGGCCCGCGCCCTCTCCGCCTCCGGCGCGTGTTGGAGGAGGTGATGGTAGTAACGGGTCGCCTCGGCCAGCAACTCCCGCAGGCGGGCGGTCTCCTCGGCGGCCTGGGCCTGCTGCGGCGTGCGCGGACGCAGTTCGACGCCGGCCCGCCGTGCCAACTCCTCCAACGCGGTGCGGAAGTCCCAGCCCTCCTTCTTCATCACGAAGGTGAAGACATCCCCCCCCTCGCTGCACGCGCCGAAGCAGTGCCAGCGTTGGCTTTCGGGGAAGACGACGAAGGAAGGGGTCTTCTCGCTGTGAAATGGGCACAGGGCCTTGTAGTTCCGTCCCGATTTCTGGAGGGGAATGTAGGACGAGATGACCTCCACGATGTCGAGACGGGCTTTGATCTCTTCGACAACGCTCATAGGCAGGCGACCGGTGCGGGTGTCCCTATAATTGTACTCATCATGCCTATTCAGGCAAACCGGCGTATTCACTCAGGTAAAATGTTACCGTACCACCCTCGGTTCTGTCAAATGGGGGTTCGAAGCAAACACCTAGCTCATAGAGTAAAGAG
>JALWUZ010000002.1 GCA_027079895.1 Anaerolineae bacterium | reverse complement strand
ATCCAAGCCCGCCCCAGGGCGTCGGGCAGGCGGTAGAGGTGCGCATCGGGCAGGGGACAAGCGCTCAGTATCTCGCCGCCGGGCCAGTCCCGGTCGCTGACGACATAGGTCGCCCCCATCAGCCGCACCAGCGCGGGCGTGTCCACCGCCGCTTCGAGGAGGTCGGCGTACCGGCCAGGCAGAAGCGGGTCGAAGTTGTTGACGGTGGCGACGCCGTCCAGCATCCCGACGTTGGGCAGCCACATCTCCCGCAGGCGGCGCCAGTGGGCGGCGTCGCGGGGGCCGAAGGAGTCGAAGGTCAGGTAGGAGAACTTGACTCGCTGCTCGGCGTCGAACGCGCGGCGGCGATGAGTGGGGTCCGTCGGCCAGTAGAGCCGGGCCGTGCCGTCGGCGGGGAGACAGGCGAAGGTCGCCGCGCGGCCGGCGTACAGCGAGCGGGAGACCGTCGGCGTGAGGGGCAGTCCGGCGAGCAGCAGGTCGAGGGCGATGAAGCCGAGCACCGCCGCTCGCCAGCGGGGAGTCCGCCGCCGGGAGGTTGTCAGCAGCCCGGCGAGGGCCAGGGTGAGTCCCAGGCGGGCCGTCGCCGGGGCGAAGGTAGGCTTGAGTCCAGGCACCAGGCGCGGAGCGGCCCATCCGCCGAGGAGCAACGCCGCGCCGACCACGACGCCCAGGCGGCCCCAGTGTCGCCCGCGCCCTCCCTGGGGCCAGCGGGACGCTCCCAGCGCGGCCAGGGCGGCCAGGGCGACGGTGACGATCGCCAGGTAGCGGGCCGGGGCCTGGAAGAGGTCGAAGCCGGGGACATACCGGAAGAGGAACGGAAACAGGGGGGTGTTCTTCCCCAGTGCAAGCAGCAGCGCGAGGGCCGCCGTCGCCCCCCAGAAGGCGGTCAGGCCGCCGTCCGCCGGCCGACGGCGCGTCACCGCTGTGAACGCCAGGAGCAGCGGCAGCAGCCCGACGTATCCCGCCCCCTCCCAGTAGTTGGCGTATCCCCAGTAGTCGCCCCGGCCGGGGTTGCCGAAGAGGTCGGGCGCGGCGAAGGTCAGCAACCGCCAGGGCCACAGGGAGTAGGTCATGGCGAAGTCGTAGTCCACCCCGCCCGCGCGGTGGGATTGGGCCAGCAGTTCGGCGGTGGGGAGCAGTTGGACGGACGCCAGTCCGAGGCCGAGCAGGAGGGCCAGGAGGAGGCCGGGGACGCTGTTCACCCGCCCGGCGGCCATGCGGAACAGGAGGTAGGCCGCTAACAGCATCCCGCCGTAGGTGGCGGTCTGGGCGTGACCGGCCAGCAGCCCCAGGCCGAGGGCCGTTCCGAGCCCGAGGCTGTCGGCGAGCCGTCCGCGCCGGATGAGCAGTTCGCCGCGCCAGAGCCAGACCGGTATCCAGGCGAAGGTGAGTACCATACTGGGGAAAAGAGCCAGCCGCGCCACGAGGAACCCGCTTCCGGCCAACGCCAGCCCCCCGACGGAGGCCGGGAAGTGCGCCAGTCCGACGGCTCGTCCCCAGCGGTACATCCCCCAACCGGCCAGAAGGAGGTGGAAAGCGGTCGTCCAGGTCAGGGCCACTTCCGTCGGGAGGAGCAGGTGGAGCAGGTTGAGGGGGTAGAAGGCCGCCGTCTGGTAGTTGGCGGCCAGCGGTGCGCCACAGCCGACCAGCGGGTTCCACAGGGGCAGGTGGCCGCCGCGCCACATCTCCGCCGCCAGCCGCTGCCAGGGGACGAATTGGAGCAACGGCGTGCCCCAGAAGAACGCTTCCCCGGCGCAGAGGGGACGCCAGAGCAGGGCGATGGTGAGGAAGGTCAGGAGGAGGGGGAAGTCGAGCGGTGGCCTGTCGCGCTTCACGCCGTCCCTGTTCCCAGAGCCCGCATTTCCCGATAGGCCAGAGTCCACGCGCTGGATTTGAAGACCTCCATCAACCCCTGGAGGAAGAGCACCGGTATGCTCACTATCAGCAGGAAGACCGGCAGGCCGACCGCGCCGCCCAGTATCCAGGGGGTCAGGCCACCGGTGAACAGGGAGGCCAATCCTCCTACGGCCAGGGCCAGCACCCCGCCCACGGCCGCGCCGATGAGCAGGATCAGGAGCAGAACCGGCATCAGCACCACCAGCCAGAGGATTTTGACGCCCAGCATGACCGCCCACATCACCACTACGTCGGTCAGGTGCGCCCGGACGAAGCGGTATCCGCCGGTGAGGGCCTCGCCGACCCCCGCTCCTTCCAGCACGCAGACCCGCCGGGCAATCGGCATGAAGATGGCGATGGCAACGGTGACGGCGATAATCACCAGGATGATCGGGAACAGCATCACCAGGGAGAGCATAGTGCCGAGTAAGCCGACGATTAGGCTGCCGGTCACCCAGCCCAGCAGCGGGAGGAGGGCGATGGAGACCAGGATGAAAACGACGAGGGCAGTCGGCAGGGTGAGCGACAGTTCCATCAGGAACAGGCGAAAGGCAGCGGACGACCAGCCCCGCCCCAGGCCTTCTTTCCAGGTGTGGATGGTGCCCTCCTCGTGCTCGTCCACCATCAGCAGCAAGGAAGTGCGGGCGACGTAACGGGCCACCGTGGCCGCGATGAGCAGGATGATGAACAGGCAGGCCAGGGACGCGGCGATGACCACCAGGTACTTCGTCATCTCCGGCGGAATGCGCGGCAGGAAGCGCGTCACGTCCGGCGGTTGATTGCCGCCCTGGCCGTGGCCGCTGAAGTTGCCGCTGGCCTGGGTCCCACCTCCGGCGCCGGTCAGCGCCAGGATGAAGCCGAAGGGCCACAACGCGCGGTAGTTCCAGGTGATGTCCCAGGCGCGTCTCAGAATGTCCTCGTAGTTGATTCTCATCTCTCACTCTCCTTTGTCTTCC
>JALWUZ010000001.1 GCA_027079895.1 Anaerolineae bacterium | reverse complement strand
TGCATAAGCGACAGGGCCGGGAGCCTGACCAACCTGGGGGTTCTGCTCTCCGCCCTGGGCCGGCGGGAGGAAGCACTGGAGGCGGCGCAGGAGGCGGTGGCGTACTACCGGCAGTTGGCGGCGGAAAACCCCCCAGCCTTCCGCCCCAACCTGGCGATGAGCCTGAACAACCTGGGGATGATGCTCTCCGTCCTGGGCCGGCGGGAGGAAGCGCTGGGGGCGACCCAGGAAGCGGTGGAGATTTGGCGGCAGTTGGCGGCGGACAACCCTCAAGCCTTCCGCTCCGACCTGGCACGGAGCCTGAACAACCTGGGGATGATGCTCTTGCTCTCCGCCCTGGGCCGGCGGGAGGAAGCGCTGGCCGCGGCGCAGGAGGCGGTGAAGCACTAGTGGCAGTTGGCGGCGGACAACCCCCAGGCCTTCCGCCCCTACCTGGCACCGAGCCTGAACAACCTGGGGCTGATGCTCTCCGCCCTGGGCCGGCGGGAGGAAGCGCTGGCGGCGGCGCAGGAGGCGGTGGCCCACTATCGGCAGTCGGCGGCGGACAACCCCCAAGCCTTCCGCCCCTACCTGGCCGGGAGCCTGAACAACCTGGGGAAGATGCTCTCCGACCTGGGCCGGCGGGAGGAAGCGCTGGCCGCGGCCCAGGAGGCGGTGGAGATCCAGCGGCAGTTGGCGGCGGGAAACCCCCAAGCCTTCCGCCCCGACCTGGCCGGGAGCCTGAACAACCTGGGAGCGCACCTCTCCGCTCTGGGCCGGCGAGAGGAAGCGCTAGCCGCGGCGCAGGAGGCGGTGGAGATTCTGCGGCAGTTGGCGGCGGACAACCCCCAGGCTTTCCGCCCCGACCTGGCGCTGAGCCTGGGGGCCTACGGCAGCGTCCTGCTCGCGCTGGGCCGGGCCGCGGCCGCCGCCCGCGCCTTCCGCGAGGGGCTGGAACTGGTGACGCCCTTCTACCGCGCCCACCCCGCCGCCTTCGGACCCCTGCACGACTACTTGGCAACCGAACTCCGCCGCGCCGAGGCCGCCGCCCCAAGCACGGACGAGGCATGAGCGTTCCTGAGCCGCTTGTTCACCGGTGGGTAGGCGATGGCAGTGCCCTTACGGTCGAAGGGGTAGGCGATGGCAGTGCCATCGCCTACCCCTTTTAGTTCACCGGCGGGGAGCGACGAAGTTCTCCGGTTCACGCCACAAAAATCATCACGTACTCGTGCTTGAACACGAAGTACCCCCCGGCCAACGCCCGGTACCGCCACAGGGAGGCGGCCTTCCCCTTGCCGCGCTCGTTCCCCGCGATGTTCTTCACCACGATTCCCTTGAGCCGAAACCCCACCGCCTGCATGCGGGCCAGGCAGTAGAACCCCAACGGCACCAGTTCCCCGCCGGTGTAGATGTCCCCGATGACCAGGACGGCGAACCGGCCCGGTTCCAGCAGCCCGTACCCGTTCCGGGCGGCGGCCTCGAACCGGTCGAGGAACGTCTCCACGTCGGGGGCGTTGGAGAGGTCGGCCGGGTCGTCGGAGAAGCGGATGATGGAGTGGTAGGGGGGGTGCAGCACCAGCAGTTGAACGTGCTCCGCCCCCATCGCCGCCAGCGTCTCCCGCACGCGGGCGGCCGTCGCCGCGTCGGTCGCGTCCCCCGCCAGGAGACGGATGCGGTCGTCCAACAGCGCGGGCGGGATCTTGCCCCGCACGTACTCCACCAGGTCGGCCTTCAGTTCCACGCCGACGAGCCGCCGACGCAGCCGCACCGCCTCGACCGCCGTCGTCCCGGAGCCGAGGAACAGGTCGAGCACGATGTCGTCCTCTTTCGTGTACCGGAGGAAGGTCTGGGTGGCGATCTGGGGGACGAAATTGCCGTGGTAGTCCAGCCGATGGCCGCCGGTGCGGTCGCGGGCCTCGATCAGCCAGAGGGAATCGGTCCAGATGTGGCCGTACTCCCGCCAGCGGCTCAGGTCTATGTCGGAATAGGGGAGGGTCTTGGCGCCCATGCCCGTCTCACCGCCGCAGCCGGAGCCCCCCGGCGACGCTGACTACCCCTTCCACCGCCGCCAGGAGGACGACGACCAGGGCCACGTCCATCCAGAACTGCACCGGGAACAGGCGGATGAGGGTGTCGGAGGGGGGGAAGATCCAGGTCTCCCCCTCGAAGAACAGACGGTGGAAGCCGGTGAAGAACCTCCACCAGTCGGTTAGCATAATCGCGCCGCTGGCGAGCAGCAGTCCCAGGATGAGGCCCCCGCCGCCCAGCAGCGCGGCGGCCAGGCGGCGACGTTCCCCGGCGGCGAGCAGGGCCGCGCTCCCCACCGCCCAGAGCAACGCGGCGAGGGTGCCGGCCGCCATCAGCCGCCGGAACACGGCCTGGACATCGGCCATGTGGCGCAACTCCCGCGCGTTGAAGGCCTGGTCGCCGGAGGGCAGCCGCAGGTCGGCCAGGAGCGAGAGGGGGGCCGTCGTCGCCAGGTAGTCCACGCAGACGTCGGCCAGGCGGGTACGCTCCGCCGCCGTCAGGCCGTAGGGGTCGGGGGGGAAGTCCGCCTGGGCGTACTCCCGATGGGTGAACCAATGGCCGGTCACGACGCGGATGTCCACCGCCAGCATTACCACCGGCAGGGACAGGGTCAGCAGCAGTTGCAGCACACGCGGCCACCGGGGGTGGGTCATGAAAGATTCCTCCTCTCACCGGCAGCGGATAAATCCGCCGCCTGGGTTTGGGCTCCGACCCAGGCAGCGCATTCCATGCGCTGCCGCCAGCGAAATCGCACGCCGCCACCGGCAGCGGATAAATCCGCCGCCTGGGTTCGGGGCTACAGCCCAGGCAGCGCATTCCATGCGCTGCCGCCAGCGAAACCACGCC